>JAFSRL010000091.1 GCA_017446125.1 Lachnospiraceae bacterium | reverse complement strand
TAATACCCTTCACATCTTCTACACGACGCGCATCTTAAAATCGCATACGTCGTCCCCGTGACCGATGGTTTTGGTGCGCTCCCAGGTCAGTCGCGGGTGCAGGTTGCCGTAGCAGATATCATCCGCGTCGCAGTAGCCCTTCACGATCTCGGGACAACCGTACTGTGTGCATTTGTCGTTGTACGGGCACCTGACCATGTTGAAGCGCATCTCATCCTTGGCAAGGTACTTATTCTCGGATCGAAATCCCATCTGCGGGCCGAAGCTTTTCTGCGTCATATTGAAAAAGAACTTCGGAACGAAACGGTACACACCCGGGATCTTGAAGATCGCTTTGATCTTCGGCGCCATGCCGCTTGCGCGCCACCGGTAGTAATCGTTCAAGAAATCTGCGGTCTCCTCGCGCGGAATGCCCTCACTTGTCATGGCATCGAACACGGCGATCCCCGGGTAGATCCTCTGCCACGTGTGCATGTGGTATACCTCCGGTTCGTCTTTGTTTTCCTCCACGATCTCGTCATACCGCTTCAGTGCCTTAGCCATGATCGCCTTCGTCTTTTCGCTTCCGTAGCGTTTCTCAAGATGCGCGACCACCTGCTTTAAATACTTCACTTCCCTGGCCATGATTTCTCCTTACGCAAATTCAATCACGTCCAGCTGGGACATGCCGTTTGCGTCCGAAAACTTTGTCATCAGCCGGTAGAGCAGCCCGAACCCTCGGAGCGCCCAAACTGGACAATCCGGTCGTTTATCCTTAAAATAAACTGTATGAACGCATCAGAATCCTTACAAATGACTTACTCGTGTTTTCTGCGGAATGAGGACAACCGCCGTATCGTGCGCGTAAGCTTTGACCGCGACGACATCTACGGCAAGGCGCACGCGGAGGGCATTCTGCCCGGCGGACAGATTGAGGAAAGCTTTGGCTTCACCGCGGAGGAACGCGACCAGCTCTCGCTTTATCTGCAGGCGCATGAGAATGAGATTTTGGCGGCCGCCAAAGAGATTTCAAATCCGATGAAGTGGTTGTAGGCTGTTACACCTGAAACCTTTCGTATGTCAGCAGAGCATCTTCATAAATCTACCTTTTGTAAAAACGGACGGAGCGTTTTTTCAATCAGTTCGTCCGAGGCGAGTTATTCCTTGGCCTGCGCGTAATCAAGCGCGGGAATGCCATCGTAGGCCGCCTGCACGGATGACACCTCATCCGTCAGCGCCTGCGGCGCTGCCCTCCCCTTGAGGGGAGGGTGCCTCCGAAGGAGGCGGGTGAGGTGTCCCCCTCCGCCGTGCGCAGGATCTTCTCCGCAGGCAGGTACTCCATGAGCGCCGCCTCCAGCGCGGGGCCTTCCACGGGCTTGGACAAATAGCCGGAAAAGCCTTCGGCCAGATACCGCTCTCTTGCACCCTGCACCGCGTCGGCCGTGAGACAGATTACGGGCGTTTCCCTGTTGCGCCCGTTTTCCTGCGTGCGGATATGCTGCAGCGTTTCCGTTCCGCTCATGCGCGGCATCCGCTGGTCCAGAAGAATCAGATCATAGGCCGTCTTTTTGCTCATGACCAGCGCCTCCTCGCCGCCCGCAGCCGTATCCAGCCGCACCTCCGTGGTCTTTAGGAGTCCCTCGATGACGAGCAGATTCAACTTTGTATCATCCACCACAAGAATATGTGCATCCGGTGCGCGGAAGGACTCGTGATATGCTTTCAACGATTTTAATCCATCCTCATACCGCCGGTGGAAATCACCGATTGCTTCTTCGCTGACGACCCCCTGCGGGATCCGGACGGAGAAGGTGGAGCCC
>JAFSRL010000090.1 GCA_017446125.1 Lachnospiraceae bacterium | reverse complement strand
GGGCTCTTTGTTTATCTGTGCAAGGAATGCGCGGGCGAGATCATCGCGTCGGAAACGGATGCCTCAACCAAGTGTCCCTTCTGCGGCAACAACGTCGTCATGAAGGAGCAGTTCGCGGGCGACTTAAAGCCGGACTTTGTCCTGCCCTTTGCGACCACCATAAACGACGCGAAGGCCGCCTATCGCAACCACATCAAGAGCAAGAAGCTTGTGCCGAAGCTGTTTTTTGAAGAGAGCCACATTGATGAAATCCGCGGCGTGTATGTGCCGTTCTGGCTCTTTGACGCGACGGTGGACGCACGGCTTTTGTGTAAGTGCACGAAGACAAAAAACTGGAGCGACAATCAGTTCCAATATCAGGAGACAAGCGATTTCGACGTCAGCCGCCGCGCACAGCTTTCGTTTGAAGGCGTGCCGGTCGACGGTTCCAAGGAGATGGCGGACGACCTCATGGAATCTTTAGAGCCCTTTGACCGGAGCAAAAAGAAGCCGTTCAACACCGGCTACCTCGCGGGCTTTCTTGCAAACCGCTACGACGTGAACATGGAAGAGAGCGCCGCCCGTGCCAAAGAGCGGATTGCGCAATCCGCGGCACAGGCGATGCAGTCGACGGTGTCCGGCTATGCCACGGTGCAAATCAAGGACGCGAGATACGATATGAAGAAGTTCGCGCACAGCTATGCGCTGTATCCGGTGTGGCTTTTGAACACGACCTGGAAGGGCACGCGGTATCTGTTTGCGATGAACGGACAAAGCGGAAACTTCATCGGTGATTTGCCCACGGACAACGGCGCGGCAACCAGATACTTCTTTGCGATTGCGGCGGTGCTGTTTGTGATCGGGCTCGGGATTTCCATGCTGCTGTAAGGAGACGTTGTGAGAAGAATGCGAAGCGCAAACTTCATACGAGGATTCATCGCGGCGGTTTTGGTGTTGCTTTCGGCGTTTGGTGTTTTTTCTGCGACCGCATCCGCATCGTCGCAGGAGGATAGCTACTACGTGAATGACGAAGCGGACCTCTTAAGCGACGAAGAGGAAGCGCAGCTTGCCGCACGCTTACGCGCCATCGCGTTTTCGAATGACTGCGACGTTGCGGTGTATACAACGGATGCGGATGTTCCGGATGCACGGTTCGACGCCTTCTGCGCGGAGTACTATGAGGATATGGGCTATGCGGAAGACGGTGTGCTCTACACAATCGGGATGGAGAACAGAACCTGGGACCTTTATGTGTCCGGCAAGTGCAGGGACGCGCTCGACTACGAGGCGCAGGAAGTCATTTATGAGGATGTCCTCGATTACTTAAGCGCGGGATATTTTTACGATGCCTTCATGCTTTACGCGGATGACATTGAATACTATCTGGGCGCGGACGTGCAGGGGAGCACGGCGTATACCGTTGCCGGTACCGGTGACGAGACCGCGGAAGCGCTTTTGCAACAACGACCAAAGGAAGATCGCGGCATCTCTTTCACCGGCATCATCATGTCGCTCTTGGGAAGCCTTGGCATCAGCGGCGCTTCCGTTTCCGCCATGAAGCGCGGCAACAAATCCGTGTACCGCGCCTCGGGCGCAAGGTCCTACCTTGTGCAGAGCTCGCTCACGGGTACGCTGCAGCAGGCGGATACGTTCTTACACAACAACATCATCAAGACACCCATCGCGGTGGCGGTGAACAATGCGTCGTCGCGTCCTGGCGGCATGGGAGGGACTTCGTCAAGGCCGCGTCCCACACACACCTACCGCCCGTCACACAGACCGCCCGTCTCGTCTTCGGGGACGTTCCGGCGTACGGGCGGCGGAGGAAGCCACGGCCGCTTCTGACATGTCAGTTTACGTTTTGGAGGAGTTTGCGTTTTGATTTTAAACACGGGCAGCAGGACCGACATTCCTGCGTTTTACAGCGAGTGGTTTTTCAACCGCATCAAAGAGGGCTATTGCCTGGTCCGGAATCCGTACGATCCGGTGCAGGTGACAAAGTATTTGTTTGATCCGGAGCTGATTGACTGCATCGTGTTCTGCACCAAGAATCCGGAGCCGATGTTGGAGCGCATCGAGGAGGAGCTTGCCGCGTTCAACCAGTTCTGGCAGGTGACAATCACGCCCTACGGCAAGGACTTAGAGCCGCACGTTCCCCCGAAGGAGGACGTGATGGATTCGTTCAACCGCTTAGCGCAAATCGTGGGACCCTATGCCACCACATGGCGTTACGATCCCATCATCATTACGCCGAAGTACTCTTTGGCGCACCACCTGATTACGTTTGAAAAAATGGCGAACAAGCTCGCCGGCGCAACGCACCGCTGCGTGATCAGCTTTGTGGATTTGTACGAGAAGACAAAGAAGAATTTCGCGACGGTACGCCGCGTGACAAAACCGGAGAGGGAAACAATTGCCGGAGAATTTGCAAGAGTCGGGGAAAAGTACGGCATGGAGATTTGCACCTGCCATGAAGGGGATGAGCTTGCAGGGTTCGGCATCAACACAAAGGGCTGCATGACAACCGAGGTGTTGGAGCGCGTGATTGGGTACACGATGCAGGTACCCGCGTCGAAGAAAAAAGCGCGCGAGGGCTGCGACTGCCTTTTGGGCGCGGACATCGGCGTCTACAACACCTGTGCGCACGGCTGTAAGTATTGCTACGCGAACTTCGATTACGACACCGTTTTGGCAAACTTAGAAAAACACGATCCGTCCTCTCCGTTTTTGATCGGGCATGAGATGCCGGAGGACGTGGTGAAGGAAGCGAAGCAGGAACGCTTCGGCGAGGGACAGATATCGCTCTTTCGATGAAGACGAGATTTAGCAGAAAGAATTTCACGCTCTTGACGATGGGGGTCACGTTTATTGTGCTCTTCTTCCTGCTGATGGTTTACGGTGCACCGCTTTCGGCATGGCCCGTAACGCACCTGACAGAAAACTGGCGCGTGACGACGCCGGAGGGCACCACGGAAAACACGCGCCTTTCCGACGCGCACTTAGGACTCGTGCGGCAGGGCGATGAATTTGTTTTTGAAACTTTGCTGCCGGACAATGCGGTTCCCGCCGCGGCAATCCAGCTAAAATCAAATCACGCATCGCTTCAGGTTTTGGTGGACGGAGAAGCGATTTATGAAGACGGCGGGCAGTATGCGAACCCGATTCACATGACACCCTCCCGCATGCATCACATCAAGCTTCCCGCGGATTATGCGGGGAAGACGCTCACCATCCGCATGATTGCGAACGAGGGTGACGCGTTCACGATGATGGAGCCGGTGCGTGTGGGCAACGTGCACGATCTGTTTGTGGGCTATCTCATGAATACGCGTCTGACGGTGGTTGTCGGACTTTACCTGGCGGTCATGGGTGTGCTTTTGTTCTTGGTCTTCTTCTATCTGAACCGGTATTACGGCTTCGAGGCGCGCCTGTTGAGCAGCGCATTGATTTCTCTTCTGCTGGGCATTTACCTGATCAGCTATTACAAGCTGACCGGATTCTTGACGGACAACTATATCAGCAACGATATGGCGGAATACACGGCGCTGTTTTTTCTGCCCTTTGCCTTCGTCGTCTTTCTTGCAAGCACGCAGGAGGAGGGGCGCGGAAAAATCTTTTATGTGCTGGCGGCAATCGATTATGTCATTGCGGCGGTGCTGTTGATTCTTTACGCGCTCGGGCTCATCCGTTTGAACCGTTCCGTTCCCCTGATTCATGCGATGATTCTGATCGAGGGCGTGCTGTTAATTGCGATTACGCTGTTCCGCTACGTGAGAGCGCGGCGGGATACGTCCAAGAAAAAAGAATGGAAGATTTCGGAAAAGATCTGGTTGATCGGATTCTTCGTCATGCTCTTTTCCGCGATGCTCGATGTCGTATGGTATAACGTGGTGCATTACTCCGGCATGGGGGATGACACCTTCCCGGGACTGAACTTCTTAACAATCGGCGCGTTTGTGTTTAATGCCACGCTCATCGTGAACTTCTTCTATTATCATGTGGAGAAGATTTACGCCTCCGACGTGATGAATCGCCTTTCCGGTCTTGCCTATACCGATCCTTTGACCGACATGGCAAACCGCAACAAGTGCGAGCAGACACTGGAGGAGGTGGAGAAGGAAGGCAAGCCCTTCACCATTGTTTCGCTGGACATCGATTCCTTAAAGGCAATCAACGACCGCTACGGGCATGCCGCGGGCGACCAGTACCTTGCGGACATGGCGGCGGTCATGAACGAGGCGTTTAAGGATGCGGACTTAATCGGACGCATGGGCGGCGTCGAATTCCTCGAGATGCTGCGCGGCGCGGACACGAAGAAGTGCGAGGCGATGCTGCGCGAGGTCGAGGACGTTTTGGTGGGAATCAACAAGGAAAAGCACCCCATGCACTACGGCATCTCTTACGGTTATGCGACGAGTGTGGAGACCGCATACGGAACGGTCGAGGCGGTGTACCACCTTGCGGACAGACGGATGTACGCCATGAAGCAGGACAGAAACAGAAGGGGGGTTGCGCATGCTTAAGCAAAAATCCCTTTATATCATACTGTTCTATATCGTAAGCGCGATTGTGATTGCGGTTTCCATCGGGGCGTGGGCATTTGTTTCCGTAAGGCGCAGGGCTGCCCTGCAGCCGGTGCATGACGGATGGGTCGTGACGGCAAACGACTTCGAATTCCCGACCGTGATGCTGCGCACCGGATTCAGCGGCACGGAAATCAAACTGGATGATGAGGTCATCTACCGGAGTGACTTGGGACGCGAGGAGCACGGGCGCTTGTCCGGAACACGTTCCCTGTTCCTGGTGCTTCCGGACAATTCGGAGGGAAAGACCCTGCACATCGTCAGCTCGCCCGGATATGACGCGCCGTTATTCGGTGAGTACGCGGCGCTTTCGCAGTTGTATATTTTGGAGGTCATGCCCGCGGTTGCGGCAGGATCGTTCTTGCTGTTGTTCGGCATCGTCTTCTTATTTTTGACAACGGGATTTTCCGTCACGGGCTCCGACACGGCGGAGCACATCTTCGGCGCACTGATCAGCATTGACTTGGGGATTTGGCTCTTGTGCTCGTACGGCTTAGGCTCCTACTTCCTGCGCGATCCTTACAGCGCCGCGGTGGAGCGTGTCTCCCTGATTCTGATTTTCCCGCTGGTGCTGTTCCTGTTGTACTTCCTGAAGGATGACCACGTACTGCGAAAGGGCATTGCGTTCTTTGTCGCCTGCTCGATTGTTTATATCGGCATTCTGTTTGCGGGTGTCATCCTGTCCCTGGAGATTGACCGCATCGCGACCATCTGGCAGGTGCTTGGCTGCGTGATGTTTGTGCTGGCACAGATTTTGAATTACTACCTGAACATTTCCGCGTCCTACATCCGGCAGAAGGAGTACGAGTCCCTGAGCGAGAAGGCGTATGTCGACGCGCTCACCGGCCTGCCCAACCGCAAGCGCGCGCAGGATGTCTTCCGCGGGTTGAATGCCGCGATGGGAAGCTACAGCATCGTGAGCCTTGACCTGGATAACCTAAAACAGATCAATGACCGCTTCGGCCATCACGCCGGAGATGAGATGTTGATACAGACCGCGTCAATCTTAAACACGTGCTTCGGCGAGAAGGGCTTCCGCGCACGCATGGGCGGCGACGAATTTGTCGTCGTCTTAAAGAAGGTGTCGAAGGATGCGCTCGACGGCATGATTATGGAGACCAACCGTCACTTACGCCGCGCCGGCCAGCAGGCACACGGCATCGACTACTCCATCTCCGCCGGCTACGCCTACAAAGAAGAATGCGACTCCGGCACGTCGGAGGACGTCTTCAAGCTCGCGGACGAGCGCATGTACCGCCATAAGGCGATGAAGAAGAGCGGGTATAACTGAACGGGTTAGTCACTTCCCCACCTCGCAGACCCATCAAATGAGTCAGGGGGACGGGTACAGTGACTCCTACCTTCCCCTTGAGGGGAAGGTGTCAGCGAAGCTGACGGATGAGGTGTTATAGAGTCACTGGCCCCGTCCCCCTGACTCATTTACACACCCCTTGACAGACAACATCCTGATATGCAATAATCAACCTTACTCCG
>JAFSRL010000012.1 GCA_017446125.1 Lachnospiraceae bacterium | reverse complement strand
TACTGTGCACTCATGCCACTTCACCTCCCGCAAGTTCAATCGATCGCGTCATCGCCCTCGCCGCCATTTCGACCGCGATGTGCTGTCGGAACGCCTTCGAAGAACGCCACGAATCTCTGGGATTGATATCCTCCAAAATCGCGTGCGCAAATTTATCGACCAGCTCCTTCGTCGGTTCCTTCCCGTTGACCACCGCCTCCGCGGAAGGCGTCCGCATGGGTACGGGGCCGGCCACGCCGAAGGCAATCCGGCAGCGGTCGATTTTTCTTTTATCCTCCGACATGCGCACGTTCACGCTGCAGCCTAAGGTAGCAATCTCCATCGCGTTACGCATCCCGTACTTGATGTAATGTCCGAAGGTATTCTCATAGCTCTCCTTCGGAATCAGGATCGCCGTCTGGATCTCACCGTCTTCGATGCGGATGTCCACCTTGCCGGCGGAGAGATAAAAGTCCTTGATTGGAATCCTGCGCACACCGTTTTTTCCTGTCAGCTCCACAATCGCCTCAAACGCATGCAGGGTCGACGCGGAGTCCGCACTTGTCACGCCGTTGCAGGTATTGCCGCCGATTGTTCCGATGTTGCGGATCTGCGGGCTGCCCACCTGATCGACCGCCTCACCCAACACATTCACATACTTTTGGATCAAAGGGTCGTGCGTGATGTGGGAGAACGAGGTCAGCGAACCGATGCGCAGGTTCTCCTCCTCGTCGAGCGTCACGCCGCGCAGCGCATCGATCATATAAATGGAGATCAGCTCATGTCCGGCACGCTTGCCTTCCCGCATCTGCACCAGCACGTCACTTCCGCCCGCGATGATGTCCGCGTCCGGATGCGCAAGGCGCAGTTCGACAACCTCCTCCACGCTATTCGCTTCATACAATGCCTTCAAGTCATACATGGTCAATCCCTCCAACTGTCATGAATCAATCCCGCGTCCGTAAACTCCTTGAACAAGCGGTGCGGATTTAAGGGAATCGTATCAATCGCAACACCCGTCGCATGTAAAATCGCGTTCCGAAGTGCCGGTGCGCCGGAACAGGTCGGGGGCTCGCCCAAAGACTTCGTTCCGTAGGGCGAGGTCGGCTCCGCGTTTTCGATAAAGTCGCCCTGTAAGCGCGGGTGATCCATAAAGGTCGAAAGCTTGTAATCCAACAGATTGTTGTTCAGCGGCTTTCCGTTCTTTTCATCAAAGAGCAGCTGCTCGCTCATTCCAAACCCGATCGCCATCGACATTCCGCCGTGCACCTGCGCTTCGGCAAGCGCCGGATTGATCAGGTTGCCGCAGTCATGGACATTGACCATGTTCAGGATCTTGACCTTGCACAGCGCGACATCCACCTCGACCTCCGCAAAGGTGCAGCCGAAGGAATAGGCATTGTTCCTGATCGTAAACGTCGACTCCGCCGTGATGTGATCCGAATTCACCGGATCATACTGTACGGTCATCGCAAGCTCCTTTAGGCTCATGAGAATCCCGCCATCACCCTTGCGCACGACATCACCGTCCACGATGTCGAGGTTCGAAACCGCTTGTCTGGTGAGCCTCGACGCATGATTCAGAATCCGGTCGCGCAGCATTCCGGCGGTCTGTTTAATCGAAAAGCCTGCGACATAGGTCTGGCGTGATGCGTAGGCACCTAAGCCTGTCGGTGTTAAGTCCGTATCCTGCACGCTCTCCACATGCACATCACGGTAGGAAGAAAGTCCCACCGCCTCCGCGACCATCTGCGCATAGGCGGTGTCGCCGCCCTGCCCGATCTCCGTTTCGCCGCACTGGAAGGTCACGGTCCCGTCGAGATTCAAGAGCATGCGGTTCGAGCTTGTCTCCAACGAAATCGGATAAACCGCCGTGTTGTACCAGAACGTCGCCATCCCGATGCCGCGTCGGAGGTTGCCGGTGTCATGCCCATACTCCGCCTGCTTCTTTTTGAAATCGATTATCTCCATCGCGCGGTTCATGCACTGGTTATAGGAATCAAAATAATTCACGTTGCCGGAGAAGGCATCCGTAAACCCGACCGGCATCAACACCTTACGGCGGTATTCCACAGGATCCAGTCCCAAGACCTTCGCGCAGTCCTCAATGTTTGCCTCATCCGCAAAGGAAGCCTGCGGCATGCCGTAGCCGCGCATCGCACCCGCGGAGGGCTTATTTGTATACACCGTATAGGAATCCAACTGCAGGTTTTCACAAGGATAATGCTGCGCAAATGAGTTCATCGCCTTCGCCGTCACGGAGTGACCGTGCGACGCGTAAGCGCCCTGACCGGAGAACACCTCGACCTTGCGCGCCTCCAGCGTCCCGTCGGGATTTAACCATGTGATGATGTGAATCTTCATCGGGTGCCGGACGCGGTTCGAGACAAAGGTCTCCTCTCTCGTACAGTCGATGCGCACGCACCGCCCGTGCATCTCCTTCGATGCCCAGGCGCATAAGGGTTCATACAACACATCCTGCTTGTTACCGAACCCGCCGCCGATATAAGGCTTAATGATTCTCACATCCGCCCACGGAATGTCAAGCGCCTGTCCGACCGCGCGGCGGATGATGTGCGGAATCTGGGTCGAAGTCACGACCGTAATCCTGCCGTTCTCCATATAGGCAAAGCAGCCGTGATTTTCGATGTGGCAGTGCTGCACCATCGGAGTCTCGTACCAGCCCTCGACCCTGATGAGACCTTCCTTTTTGATCGCAGTCTCATAGTCTCCCTGCACGCGGTCCGTATGCTTTAAGATATTGTCCGGAAACTCCTCATGCAATACGGGCGCCCCCTCCTTCATCGCCTCGACGGGGTCTAACACAAAGGGCAGCTCCTCATACTCCGCCTTAATGGCGCGCACGCCCTGCATCGCGCTGACCTCATCCTCGGCGATGACAAGCGCCACATCATCTCCCCAGTAACGGACATGGGTGTTCAAAAGATGCCGGTCCCTTGTATCCTGATGGGAGGGGTCCATCGACCACGGATGACCCGCTGTCGGAAAACAGGGAAGCGGCTCCGCATCAAAACAGGTCAGGACCTTTAAGACGCCCGGAATTGCAAGCGCTGCGGATGTGTCCACGCGCTTCACGATGGCGTGTGCCACCTCCGCGTGAAAAATCCGCGCGTACAACGTTCCCGGCGGCATCCGGTCCTCGTAATACTTTGTCCTGCCCGTCACCTTGTCAAAGGCATCCACTCTGGCAACGCTTTGTCCTACCTTGTTCATACCTTCTCCTTTTTATAGAATGTATTCTGTAACGGCAGCTTCGTTCTGAATACGCCGTCAAACGCATAGTACGCACCCTGCACCGCGCCCGCGGTCGGGATTGAAGCAATCTCCCCGATGCCCTTCGCGCCGTACGCAAACGGGATCGGTGTTTCCTTCTCCACATAAATCGCGTGGATGTCCGGAATGTCGGTCGCCCGCAAGAGCCCGAGTGTTCCGAACTTCGCCTTCGGCACACAGTCCTCGAGCGGGAAGTCCTCCGTTAAGGCGTAGCCTAAGCCCATCAACACGCCGCCCTCGATCTGCCCCTGAATGGAAATGGGGTTCACGACCTTGCCGGAATCGTGCGCCGCATAAACCTTCGTCACACGTCCCGCATCATCCAGAATCACGACATGCGTCGCGTAACCGTAAGCGACATGGCTCTTGGGATTGGGCACATCCGCGCCCAGCTTGTCCGTCGGGTCAAAGAACTCCGCAAAAAATTCCTTGCCCGAAAGCGTTGAAAGATTCTTTCCGCAAGCATGATATGCCTTTAAGAACTCCGCACCCGCCATGCGCACCGCCTCACCGGTAATTAACGTCTGGCGGGAGCCGCTCGTCGTTCCGGAATCCGGAGAATCTTCGCTTGACCCCGGTGCCAGAACAAGCTCGTCGCGCTTTAAGCCCGTCGCCTGCTGTAAAATCTGTAAAAAGACATTGCCGCTGCCCTGTCCGATATCGGACGCCGCCGTATAAAGAACGAGCTTCCCATCCTCGACCTTTAACTTCGCGCGTCCCTTGTCCGGAAGCCCGACACCCACGCCCGCATTCTTCAATGCGCAGGCAATACCGGCATGCGACATGTTTTCATCATACACATCCTTAACCGCGAGCAGCGTTTCCTTTAACGCGGTCGACGCATCCGCGATCTGTCCGTTGGGTAAGACCTTCCCCGGTTCAATCGCATTCCGGAAGCGAATCTCCCACGGTGTAATCCCGACCTTCTCCGCGAGCAGGTTGACGAGGGACTCTAAGGCAAATTCGCTCTGGCATACGCCGAAGCCGCGGAAGGCGCCCGCAGGGGGATTGTTCGTATAATAGCTGTAACCGCGGATGTCCGTATTCTGATAGCAATACGGTCCGACGGAATGTGTACAGGCGCGCTCCAGCACGGGTCCCGAGAGCGACGCGTACGCACCGGTATCGAAATTGATCTCGCAGTCCAGTCCCGTAAAGATGCCGTTTTCGTCACATCCCAACGTAAAGGTCCCCTCCATCGCGTGGCGCTTCGGATGGAAGTTGATGGACTCCTGTCTTGCCATCTTAATCTTGACCGTGCGTCCTGTCTTTAACGCGGCAAGCGCCGCAAGGTGCTGCACGGAAACATCCTCCTTGCCGCCAAAGCCGCCGCCAATCAAAAGATTTTCAACGACCACCCGCTCCGGCGTCTCATCCCAACCCAGCATGTGGGCGGTTTCCTTACGCGTATCATAAACGCCCTGATCGGTCGAAAGAATCTTCACACCGTCCTTGTACGGAAACGCGATCGCGCACTCCGGCTCCAAAAAGGCGTGCTCCGTAAACGGTGTTGTAAAGTGGTCGGAAACAACAAAGGCGGAATTCTTTAACGCACTTGCCGCATCACCCCTCGTCACGTGGCGCGTCTGGTTCAAGTTCCCCGCAGCATGCGCATGCAACTGCGGCGCGCCCTGTGCTTTCGCTTCCGCAATGGAGCGCACCGGCTCCAACACCTCATATTCAATCTCGACAAGCGCCTTTGCTTCCTCGAGCACCTGCAACGATTCCGCAACGACCAGACAGATGGCGTCGCCCATGGAACGCGTGATATCGCCCTCCGCAATCATCACATCCCAGTCCTGCTGGATATGCCCGACCTTATTCACCGGCACATCCGCAGCCGTCAATACCGTGACGACACCCGGCAGCGCCAAAGCCTTTGACGCATCAATTTTCACCACCCTTGCTCTCGGGTAAGACGTCCTCACTGCGGAGGCATGCAGCATTCCGTCCTCATAATAATCATCCGGATAGATGCCGTACCCCAACACCTTTTCCCGCACATCATGGCGGAAGGCGGCTGCACCGACGCCAAAATTGTCACTGCCTTCAAATTCTTCATCGATTGCGGCCTTCCCGTTGAAGATGTCCCGCGCAAGCGCAATCGCTTCAATGATTTTGCGGTAGCCGGTGCACCGGCAGATATTGGTGCGGATTCCCTTCTTGATTGCCTCTTCGTCGGGATCGGGATTTTGCAAAAACAACGCCTTTGCGCTCATCACCATGCCCGGTGTGCAAAAGCCGCACTGCACCGCGCCGCACTTGCCAAAGGCGTAAACATAGACTTCTTTTTCTTTTTGGGAAAGCCCTTCGACGGTTAAGAATTCGTGACCCGCGGCACGCTCCGTTGTCATGATGCAGGCACGCGTCATTTTTCCATCCATCAGGATGGTACAGGTGCCGCACGCGCCCTCGGAGCAGCCATCCTTAACGCTGGTGAGCCCCAAATCATCCCGCAGGAAACGAATCAGTTTTTTGTTGTCTGAAGTTTCCGTTTCCTGTCCGTTGACAGTAAAACGAAAGCAAGTATCCTCTGCCATATTACCCTACCTGAAATGCAATCCATACAATCAAAGGTCAAACATCTCGGGCGCATGCCGTTTGATAAACCGCCCGGTATTCTCCTTGATGACCTTACCGTTTTCAGCGACCAGCGCGCCTCTTAGGAAAACCTGCTCAATGACGCCCGTAATCTCCATGCCCTCAAGCGGCGCGTAATCGCACCTGCTCACCTGATTGGAAGCCGTAATCGTCTTTTTTGCGTTCGGGTCGAGAATAAAGAGATCCGCGTCCGAACCTTCCGCAATTACGCCCTTTTCGGGGTAGCAGCCATAAAGCCTTGCCACGTTTTCCGCACAGACCTCCGCAAGCTTTTCCTTTGTAATCCTGCCCTTTGCGACGCCCTCGGAGTACATCACCTCCGCCCTTGTCTCAACGCCCGGCATCCCGCCCGGAATCTTTTTGAAATCCTCTTTCCCGAGCTCCTTCTGCGCAAGCGTAAAGGCGCAGTGATCGGTGCAGACCGTCTGGATTTCTCCTGCGGCAATCGCCTGCCAGAGCGCTTCCTGATCAGACTTTTTGCGTAACGGCGGCGCACACACATATCTCGCCCCCTCAAATCCCGGAAGCTCATAGAGGGAATCATCCATGACAAGATACTGCGGACAGGTTTCCGCATAAACCCTGACCCCGCGCTTTCTCGCTTCACGGATTTCGTTCAAGCCTGCCTCGCAGGTTAAGTGCACATCCATGATTGCAGCGCCCGCTACCTCCGCGAGGTGGCAGTAACGGTCAATCGCCTCCGCCTCCGCCTCCGCGGGTCTTGTCTTATAATGAGAGGAAACCAACGTTAAGCGCTCGTCGGAAGAATACTCCTTGCGCAGCGCGTCGATCATACCCGCGTTCTCGCAGTGGCAGCCGGTAAAGGCGCCCACCTCTTTTAAGCGCACAAGAATTTCATAAATCTCTTCATCATTTAACTGCGTGTCGTAGGTCATATAGACCTTGAAGGTACTTAAGCCCTCCTTCATCATATCTTCGCACTGCGCATGCGCTTCTTTATTCCAGTCCGTAATCGACATGTGATAGGAATAATCCGCGCTGCAGCCGGCAGCGGCTTTCTCGTCCC
>JAFSRL010000089.1 GCA_017446125.1 Lachnospiraceae bacterium | reverse complement strand
TTGGAGAAGCAGATGACGGGAATCGAACCCGCCTCCTCAGCTTGGGAAGCTGATGTTCTACCAATGAACTACATCTGCGAAGCGATTCTTATTTTACCCGATATATGCTATAATTTCAAGAGTGTTTTTCATACATCACACATCAACGTCAGGAGGGAAAGAGAATGGCAGATATCACAGAAAAGAGCAAGGGCTTCGTCGGAGAATTCAAGGAGTTTATCATGCGCGGCAACGTCATGGATATGGCGGTCGGCGTGATCATCGGCGGAGCATTCCAGAAAATCATCACCTCGCTGGTGGAGGACATCATCATGCCCGTCATCAGCGCCGCAACCGGCGGCATTGATTTCAACAACTGGTTCGTTTCCTTGGACGGTACGGAATACGCAACCTTGGATGCCGCAAAGGAAGCGGGCGCCGCAACCTTGAACTACGGCACCTTCATCACGGTCATCATCGACTTCATTCTGGTCGCGTTTGCGGTCTTCATGCTGGTGAAGATGATCAACAAGATGCACAAGAAGGAAGAGGCGGCACCGACCACCAAGATTTGCCCGCGCTGCAAGTCAGAAATCAATCTGGAAGCAACCCGCTGCCCGCATTGTACAAGTGAATTGTAAATTGAATTAACGGTGAGTCAGGGGGACGGGTACGGTGACTCACAGATGACAAAAGGGACAGGTCCAAATGTCACCTGAAACCCAAGGTGACATTTGGACCTGTCCCTTTTGTCATCTCCCCCTGACTCACTTATCCTCTTACGACACTTCCCCTACATACATCCTTACACGGTTCTGAATAATATCCCCGACCTCCTGCGCGGTCTTTTGCCCGGAGAAGAAGGCGGCGGTCTCCTCTTCGATGATCTCCAATACCTTCGCATCGGTGTACTGCATGTAATTCACGCTCTTCACCTGCTCCATCACGATGTCGACATCCTCCTGTGTCAGGTTCGGAAGCTTGATCTGCTGATCGTCCAGATAATAGGTACGCTCATAGTATTCACGCTCTCCGTTCCCGTTGTCGTAATACGCTTTCTCCATCGCACGCTGTCCCATCTTTTCTAAGGAATCCAGGCGCATCGGGTACGCGTAGGTAATCGTATCCTGATACTCCGGAAGCAGGAACTTGCGCAGGTACTGCCATGCGTCCTCCTTATGCTTGCAGCTTTCACTGATTGCAAGCTGCAAGTCCATCGTAATCGACGCATAATTCTTCTCCCCATCATACGGGAATCCGGCAAACACGACGTCCTCACCAAAGACACCGTACTTCTGCTCGCCGAACATATCAAACGTCCAGAACATCTGGGAAACAAAATGGCTTTTGCCCTTGCGGTAATCGCTCTGGGACATCGTCATCCAGACTTCCTCCGGCACCTCCTCCGGGAACTTTGCGGTAAACTCCAACAGGGACGTAAACGCCTCCGTATTGTAATAGCACTGCTGCGTTTCCCAATCGATGAAGGCATTGCCGCACAGACGCATCGCTGTGTTGAACAGCTCGCCTCTGGAATTGGTCGAGCCGAAGGCACGCATGTAGTCACCGCCGTTTTTCTCGATGATCCGCATACAGTCTTCCATCGTCCAGTTGCCGTCAATTCCCGCCATGTCTGCCTTTCTTCCCACAACGGTCATGATATTGATGGAGGGTCCGATCTGGTATAAACCGCCGTTCACCTCGAGTGCCGAAAGAACATTTTCCAAAAGATCGCTGCGCTTTACCTCCGGATCGTTTTCCAGGAAGGGATTCAGGTCCGCAAACAAGCCCTTCATAATATAGCTCTGCACCGGCATCATACTGTTGTCCAGAATCAGAATGTCCGGCACGTT
>JAFSRL010000088.1 GCA_017446125.1 Lachnospiraceae bacterium | reverse complement strand
GCTCCTACCAGACCGCGTACGAACAGGACGGCGTGAAGAACGCGCAGGACTTCGGGTTCTGGGGACTGGCACCGTTTGGTGACACGCCGGCAACACCGTATACCGTGTCGTACACCGTTCCGCTGATTCTGGAAAACGGTGCGGTGTACGGCGTACTGGGCGTGGATTTGACGCAGGAGTATCTGCAGGATTTGCTTCCGTACAACGAACTGACACAGAGCGGCAGCGGCGCTTATTTGCTTGTCATGAGCGATGTCCCGAAGGATGAGCAGGCGCGGGAGGCGTTTTTGGAGATGCCCGTGGTCTCTCCGGTGTTAATCAACGCGGACTCCGAGATGACGCAGCTGTTACGGGCGCAGACAAACGCGACGCAGCAGATGCGCTTTACCAGGTCGGACAAGGACGCGGGCTACCGGATTTACCGGGACGGGACGGCGTACTATGCCGCAGAGAGCGCGTTTACCCTGTACAGCCGCAATGCGCCCTTTGAAGCGCAGACCTGGGCGCTGGTGGGAATCCTGCCGGAGAAGGAGCTGTTCAGCTTCTCGCGGTTCGTGTTGATTTCCTTGTTGACGGCGCTTGCCGCCGCGGTGATTCTGGGTTCTGTCGCAATCATTTTAGCGAGCCGCCGGATGAGCCGGGCGGTGCACCGTTTGAGCGTCGAGGTGGAGGAAGCGCAGAAAATCAAGGGACTCATCCCGAAGCTTTCCCCCACGGGCATCCGCGAGATTGACGCCTTTGCGGACGCGATTACGAATCTTTCGCGCGACGCAATCCATTCCTCCTTGGTCGAGCAGCGCCGCATCGAGCGGGAGCGTGACTACGACTTCCTGACGGGACTCATGAACCGCCGCGCGTATTACCGGATGGGGCAGATGTTGTTTTTGGAGCCGGAGAAATTAAAGGTCGCGGCGATGCTGATGCTTGACCTTGACAACTTAAAGGTCATCAACGACCGCTACGGACACGACTGGGGCGATCAGTACATTCACCAGGCGGCGGAGTGCTTCGCAAAGAATGTTCCGCCCACGACGCTGGTTGCGCGTGTGTCCGGCGATGAGTTTTTCCTGCTGTTCTACGGCTATGAGTCCAAGGGGGAAATCCGGCAGGCGGTGAGGAGTTTGTTCCGCAAGGTGACGGAGACCGCGTTTCCGCTGCCGGAAAATAAGAAGGATTCCCTGCGCGTGTCCGGCGGTGTTGCATGGTATCCGGATGACGCAACTGACTTTACGGAGTTGATGAAGCTTGCGGACTTTGCGATGTACCACGCGAAGATGTCCGGCAAGGGCAGGTTTGCGGAATTTGACGTAGAAATCTTTAAGAAGCATAATCAGACCTTGCAGGGCTTGGAGGAGCTGGACGAGCTGTTGCACTCGAGGGAGCTCATGAATTACTACTTCCAGCCCATCATCGACGCCAGAACCGGAGAGACCTTCGCGTACGAGGCTTTGATGCGGGTGACGATGCCCAACTTACGAAGCCCGGAGCATGTATTGAAGTACGCAAGGCAGGAGCGGAGACTGCACGACGTGGAGCGCATGACGTGGTTCCGTGCGCTTGCGTGTTACCGCAGCTTATTGGATAATAGGAGTGTACGCCCTGACGCGTATCTGTTCTTAAATTCCATCGCGAACCAGTATCTGTTTGCGGAGGAGGTGGAGGATATTATTGCGCGTTACGACGACATCCTGCCCAGGGTCGTCATCGAGATCACCGAGGCGGACGACATGCCGGATGAGGCAATCAAGGCAAAGCGGTCGATTCCCCTGTTCTCCGGGAAGTTTGCCTTGGACGATTACGGCACGGGCTACAACACGGATATGATGCTCTTCCAGCTCAATCCGGATTTCGTGAAGGTGGACATCACCTTTGTGCGCGGCATCGACGCAAACCCGGACACGCAGCGTCTGGTGCGCAACCTCGTGGACTATGCGCATGAGCGCGACATCAAGATTGTCGCGGAGGGCATCGAGCACAAGAAGGAATTAACGACGCTGCTTTCCTTAGGCGTCGATTACCTGCAGGGCTTCTACCTTGCCCTGCCGGAGCCGGTGGTGACGGACATCAATCCGGACGCGCTTATGGCAATCCGGGAGTATCATGGAAGGTGACAAAGGGGACAGGTCCAAATGTCACCGATGAAAGACAGGAGAATCGTGATGAAGGGAACCAGGTGACATTTGGACCTGTCCCCTTTGTCACCAAGTAAATAGAAGGAGAAATCAGTAATGTACAACAAAGTACCAACCGACATGAAATTCACGGAAAGGGAAAAGGAGGTCGAGCAGTTCTGGAAGGACAATGCGATTTTCGAAAAGAGCATCGAGAACCGCAAGGGCTGCCCCACCTATACCTTTTATGACGGGCCGCCCACGGCGAACGGCAAGCCGCACATCGGCCATGTTTTGACGCGTGCAATCAAGGACATGATTCCGCGTTACCACGCGATGAAGGGGTGCGATGTGCCGCGCAAGGCGGGCTGGGACACGCACGGTCTCCCGGTCGAGCTCGAGGTCGAAAAGGCCTTAGGTCTCGACGGAAAGGACCAGATTGAAAAGTACGGCATGGAGCCGTTCATCAAGAAGTGTAAGGAAAGCGTCTGGCAGTACAAGGGGATGTGGGAGGATTTCTCCGGCACCGTCGGCTTCTGGGCGGATATGGATAATCCTTACATCACCTACGAGGACAACTTCATCGAGTCCGAGTGGTGGGCGTTGAAGGAGATCTGGAAGAAGGGGCTGTTGTACAAGGGCTTCAAGGTCGTGCCCTACTGCCCGCGCTGCGGAACGCCCTTAAGCTCGCACGAGGTGGCGCTCGGGTATAAGTCTGTGAAGGAGCGCAGTGCGATTGTGCGCTTTAAGGTGAAGGGTGAGGACGCGTACTTTCTTGCCTGGACGACAACGCCGTGGACGCTGTTGTCGAATGTCGGTCTGTGCGTGAACCCCGACGAGACCTACGCGAAGGTCAAGGCCGCGGACGGATACACGTACTATATGGCGAAGGCGCTGCTGGATAAAGTGTTAGGTGAGTCAGCGGGGACGGGTACACTGACTCATTTTTCAGAAGGTAGTGAGCAGCCGGAACAGTCTGAACAAAAACGAGTCAGTGTACCCGTCCCCCATGACTCACCTTACGAGATTCTGGAGGAGATGCCCGGCAAGGCACTCGAATTCAAAGAATACGAGCCCCTCTACCAGTGCACGGCGGATGCCGCCGCAAAGCGCGCGGGTGAGAAGGCGTTCTTTGTCCAGTGTGATTCCTACGTCACGATGACGGACGGTACCGGCATCGTCCACACCGCGCCGGCGTTTGGTGAAGACGACGCCCGCGTGGGGAAAAACTATAACATCGCCTTTGTGCAGATGGTCGACGACAAGGGCTTTATGCGCGACGAGACCCCCTTCAAGGGCATGCGGGCCAAGCCTTCGGAAGCGGAGCTCAAAGAAGGTGCCGTGAGCGCGGACCCGGAGATTCTGAAGGAACTGGATGCGCGGGGCATGCTCTTCTCCGCACCCAAGTTTGAACATGATTATCCCTACTGCTGGCGCTGCGACACGCCGCTTCTGTATTACGCGCGTGAGTCGTGGTTCATCAAGATGACGGCGGTGAAGGATGACCTCATCCGCAACAATGCGAAGATTAATTGGATTCCGCCGAACATCGGTAAGGGGCGGTTCGGTGACTGGCTGGAGAACATCCAGGACTGGGATGTG
>JAFSRL010000087.1 GCA_017446125.1 Lachnospiraceae bacterium | reverse complement strand
GATCCTGCGCCTGACCTCATCCGCAAGCTGTTGGTAGATTGCCTTGTTGTCATCCAGATTCCAGAACATGTCGCTCTCCTGTGTATTACTGTATTAACTATCTAATACACTAATACACCGAGCGGAGATTGTCAAGAAGTTTTTTTAGAAGAGATATCTCACATCCTTGCGCGGATACGCGAAAGCTCGCCGGGGCAGAAGGTGTAGGCGCGGTTGCAGAAGCGGCACTTCACTTCCTCCTCGCGCTCATCTGCGATCATCTTATCGAGTTCGTCTGTGCCCAAGAGAACGAGCGCACGCTCGACACGCTCTTTGGAACAGTTGCAATAAAACTGCACAGGGAGCGTTTCCTGTATCTCCACATCGAAGCCGTTTAACAACGTCTTAAGCATTTCCTCCGGCGTCATTCCCTGCCGCAAGAGCTCCGTGACGGCGGGGGCGGCCTTGATGTTTTCTTCCAATCGCGTGATCGTTTCCTCCGATGCAAAGGGCATCAGCTGGATGCAGAAACCGCCGGCCTCCATGACGGATTCATCGCCCGCGACGAGTACCCCTAAGCCCACCGACGAAGGGATCTGTTCGCTGACCGCGAAATAGTATGTCAGATCCTCCGCAATCTCGCCGGTCCGCAATTCGATCGTCCCGACATAAGGATCCTTTAAGCCCATGTCGCGGATCACGGTGAGCGTTCCCGCACCGATCGACACACCGACGTCCAAGTGTCCGTCCTCTCTGTTCGGGATGCTCACGCGGTTGACGCCCGGATACCCCTTGACGTTTCCGTTTTTATCCGCAGTCACGGTAAAGCCACGCACGGGTCCGTCGCCGTCAATGCGCAGCGTCAAAAGATCGTCGTCCTCCTTTAACATGTCACCCATCATCAGGGCACCGCACATCAACCGCCCTAAGCCTGCCGTCACGACGGGACTCGTCTCATGCGCTTTTCTCGCTTCCTCCGCAACACCTCTTGCCGTCACTGCAAAGGCGCGAATCTCCGCCTCGGGTGCATCCGCCCGGCGCGCCATCGCGCGAATCATGTAGTCGTTTTTTAAGTCTGCCATAATACACAGTTCTCCTTGTTTGTAATCTCATCTATCATACACCATTTTCCCCCTGCGCGCTCTCATGATAGAATAAAACTGATATGATCAAAAACATCTGTGCAACTTATTTTTCGCCCACGGGCAAGACAGCGGCAGTCGCGACACGCATCGCGGAGTCGATGGGGAATGCGTTGTCGCTGCCCGTTACACACGATCCCTTCACGGTGCCCGGGGAGCGGACGCATACACGCAGCTTTTCTCCGGAAGACCTCGTGGTTTTTGCAACGCCCACTTATGCCGGGCGCGTGCCAAATAAAGCGCTGCCCTTTGTACAGGAGCTCTTTCAGGGCAACGGTGCGAGTGCGATCGCTGTCGTCACCTTCGGGAATCGTAGCTATGACAACTCGCTAAAAGAGCTGGTGCATGAGCTGACGGAGCACGGCTTTCATGTGATCGGTGCCGCGGCGGTGGTCTGCGGGCATTCCTTTGCGGGAATCGGTATGGGACGCCCGGATGATGCGGACCGCGAGAAACTGGATGCGCTTGTTGAGGCACTCGCCAAAAAGATAAAGGATGCGCAAGGGACACTTCCGACGATTGCCGGAGTGCCCGGCGATGAACAGCCGTGGGCATACTACCAGCCGACGGGTGTGAACGGAGAGAAGACCGTTTTCCTAAAGGCGTTACCTGTCGTCGATGAAACACGCTGCGACCGCTGCGGTGCCTGCGCTGCGCGTTGTCCGGTCGGCTCGATCCCCTATGAAGCTCCCGACACCACAACCGGCATCTGCATCAAGTGCCACGCGTGCGTGCACTTCTGCCCGCAGGACGCACGCAGCTTCTGCGACCCTGCATTCCTTTCGCACAAGTCAATGCTGGAGACAACCTACGCCCGCCCCGCGGTAACGGAAGTCTTTCTGTGATCCACTGTTATGAAACCGACTGCCCTTATGATAAAATGAGAGGAAAGAGAGGTTTCATAATGAAAACAAAACGCAGAGAGAAACCCGGGATCTGGATTATCATCCTGTGCATCTCGCTGGCCATCATCGTGGGGATGACGCTGGTGAGCAACGCCATGGCCATTGGTACGCAGCTTCGCTCCGTTCACCCCTATATGGAGATCGCCTTCTATGTGCTGATCGCCGTGGTGGTTTTGGGTGGCATCGTCTATCCGCTTTTGGGCGTGTTTTTTGTCCCAATCTTTTCCCTGGAAAAACTACACAGTGCGGACGGCAGGGCGCGCCAAAAATGGTGTAAGCGCCTGGTCAATAATCTTTTGGAAAACGTTGACTTAACGCCGGAGGAACAGGAAGAGGTCCGTGGTTTTTTAAAGATGGAGGATGAAACCGACGATAAGCTGATTGAGTTTTTTGACCGCAAGATTACGCCGGAGTTAAACCGTGAGATCTATGATACGGCAAAAAAGATGTTCATCGTGACCGCCGTTTCCCAAAACTCCGTTTACGATATACTCGGCATGGCCTCGGGCAACTTCTGTCTGATCAAACGCATCACCGAGATCTGCGGTTTTCGTCCGAACAATGCCCAGATCTTTCGGCTGTACGTGCGCGTGTTGTCTATGACGCTGATCGCCGGCAATCTGGAGGAGATGAACATCGAGGAACTCATCCCACTTGCGACGGAAGGCGCACTCGGCAAGGCTCTCGGCATCGTCGCCGCCTCAGCGACCCAGGGCGCGATTAACGCCCTTACGACGCTACGCATGGCAGCCGTCACCAAAAACTATCTATTAAACGCAGACGTTTCCATGACACGAAAAGAGCTGCGAAAAAAGTCCTACGCGGAGGCTTTTGCCATCTTAAAGAGCATCTTAAAACAGGGAATGGAGGAAAAAGTCAAGGCACCGGTGAAGGGACTGTTCGGACATTTTGCTACGTCCGGGGAAGTGCATTGACGATTTGGTGGATGACAAAGGTGACATTCAGAACCGTCCCCTTTGTCATCTTACTTCACCCACGGTACCGCCCCTCTGGCGGCAAATTTTTTGACAGTTCTCGGAAATCATGCTATGATTTACGTATGAAAAGGTGCTACCGATAGACGGTTAGCCCAGAAATGACGTAATCAGAATGACCGTATCACTTCGTGGGTGGCGGTCATTTCTGTTTTCTGCTTCCGATCGCGTATCCTAGACCGAATGCCGTAAGGATAAGCCCTACAAGCGAAACGAACAATTCAACTGTAATCATCCGCATAGCCCCCCTTTCGTTTATTTCCACTCGTTGGTGGATTAGGCGAGGGAGGATCACATACTATCCCTCCCCCTGGTTGACCAGTTATGGGAGGGCTAACCGCCTACCACTATTGGTAGCACCATACTTAGAATAACACGACAGGAACGTCTGTTCAACGCCAAAATCGCCGAGAATCGTACATCTTTATGCTATAATCTTTATCATAATCTGACAATTCAAAACAAGTCGATTTCTATTCAGAGAAAAGTTTTCGGGGAAGGGGCACAAGGACAGTTTCAGACATCAATACGCATGATAATCCTCATGGATGAAGTGTATCATACGATGGATGAAGCGATTTATGAAGACTTAAAGCGAAAGGGGAGGAATATCAGAGAAATCAATGATAGTGAGAACTGGTATGAAGACGAGCACCATGGCGCGAACAGATTTGAGATCCGGTGTCTGGAAGACCTCATTGGAGAACAGCCCGAGTTTGATGAGTTTATGGGCAGGAGGGTTAGGCATACTCTCTAGCCCCCACAGCAAGCAGCCGCGGTAAATCTAAATTTGTGACATATGTGCCATAATGGTATAATATTGTCTATAGAAGCAAATAAAGTGCAAAAAGGATTAAGGTGATAAAATCATGGGAACGGGTACAACGGAAAGAAACGGAATCATCTATTTTGACGCACCGGAAGAGGTGGATTACTCCGATTGGGCATTCGACCATTTAGACTGCGACTCAATCATAACAAATGATGATGCGCTCGCAGATGTTATAACCGTCTTGTGCTATGCGAAATCCAAGGAGTATAATGCATATCTTCGTACGGTTCGCGCAGAGCAGTTCCCGGATGCACTTATTATGATGGGAGTTGATTCTAAAGAGGTAAACTGTATTGATTAGAGCAAGATATAATCGAAAGAGTTCAGTTTACACGGTGCAGATGACACAGACGAATCTGGGCGACGCGGAATTTATCCTTTTGAAATTTGACACGGGTGCTGTGGTCACGATTATTGGGGTACGCGCATTGTTTAATGCCATCACTGAGGATCAGCGTGGTACACTTGAGCAATATTTTTTGGAGGCAGGGATTGAAGCGCAGGAGTTTTACTCTGCGACCGGTCATTCGATGATGGGCTTTCCATGTGCATTTAACCAGATCAGGCTGTCCGGTGAGATGATAGAGTGGTTTCCTTTTTATCTGGTATTGGATACAGATAGAAAGGTGGCGCTAATCGGGAATGATTTCATAACACATTGTAAGTTCCATCACGATCCGAATGGCGATATCGAAGTCGAATCATTTGATAAAGAAGAGATAAAGACCGCGTTTCTTCAAGCACATCCAAAGACGTTTGAAATAAACCAAATCTTAAAATGACCTGGTGGTGACTGGGTAGTGTCATCTCAGGATTCCTGAAACCGCTTCATCATCTCATTCGTCAGGCTGATGTCGTTGGGCTGGAGCTCGATGTCATCCCGCGCGACCCACTCCGCATACCGCAGCTCGCCCTCGTCCATCCGGATCGTGTCATCACCGTCGACGTCACAGTAGAACCCGGCGAGCAGGTCCTGCGCGATGCCCCAGGGCTGCGACTTGTAGTAGGTGATGTTTGTGACATGCAAGCCCACCTCTTCCATCACCTCGCGGCGGACGGTGTCCTCCAAGGTCTCACCGATCTCCGCAAAGCCCGCCACGAGCGCGCTGTGTCCGTAGCCCGTGCGGTATCTGGTGATGAGGAGCTTGTCCTTATTTCGCACGCCGACGATCACCGCCGGATTGATCCTGGGATAGATCGTGTTGTTGCACGCCGGGCAGACCCTTGCGCGTTCGGTTTCGCTGTGCACCGTTTCACCGCCGCACTTTCCGCAGAAGCGGTTCGCCTCATACCACGCGTTCAAGTGATACGCCGTGAACGCCGCAAAGAGTTCCGCGGAGCCGCGCCCCTTAATGCGGCGTAAGTCCGTCAGCGACAGAAACGCATATCCCGCCGGAGCGTCCGCAACGGCGTTCGCCAAAAAGTATTCCGTCTCATCGATGGAAAAGAGATACACCGCCTCACACGCTAGCTCCCGATG
>JAFSRL010000086.1 GCA_017446125.1 Lachnospiraceae bacterium | reverse complement strand
TTGAAGTTCACGACCAATCTCGTGAAGGTCGAAAACATCATCGACTACCTCAACAGCACCCTGGACATGAAATATCCGGTCGCAAAAGACTTCGAAAACGTGTATAATCTGATGTTAGGATTGTGTGTGGATGCGGACCTGCACAGGGAATATGCCGTCGAGAACATGGCGAAGGTCAACAAGTACCTGCACACGATGCGTGACACCTGGGTACAGGCGATGGCCTTAAGCAAGGCGAGCGCGTAAGCGAAGACAACAGCCATTACCCGACATCTGATTTAAAGGGGAATCTATGACGGATACATACCTTACAATGATGGAAGAGAGCCTCGATCGAAAGATCGGGGTTCTTGAGCAGATAAAGAAGCTGAACGAGCAGCAGAAGGCGATTCTGGAGAACAAAGAAGTCCAGGACACGGAAGCCTTCGACAAGACCGTGGACGAGAAGGAAGGCCTGGTGGAGGAGATTGTAAAGCTCAATGACGGGTTCGATTCCCTCTACGATCATGTGAAGGAGGAGCTGAACGATCACAAGGACGCATACCGTGACAAAATCAAACGGATGCAGGAGAAAATCAAGCAGGTGACGGAGCTTTCCAATACGATTGAGGCAGGGGAAAACAGGAACAGACGGTTGGCGGAATCGTTTTTTGCGGGCGCAAGGGAGAGCCTGGGCGGGAACGCGAAGAGCGCAAACGCGGCAATCAACTACTACCGCAATATGTCGAAGTCAAACTTCTATGACCCACAATTTATGGACAAAAAGAATTGAAAAAATCATAAAATAATCCCCGAAAGGGGGTTATTTTTTTATCCGGTGATTCCGATATATTTTATGTAGCGGGGATACGGGATATCTTCCCCCAAAAATAAGTTCATAACGGGTTCTTCCGATGGAGCCTAGGACCGGACGATGAATCTGTTATATATGCCCAAGCGATATAAGAAACTTTTTCACCAATCTATACAAGAGAGGTAACAAACAACAAACTTAGTCACCCGATGTGAAAGGATTCACACGGAAAAAAACAAGGAGGTAATATCATGGTAGTACAACACAATATGCAGGCGATGAACGCGAACAGACAGCTCGGCGTGACAATGAACGGCCAGCAGAAGTCGACGGAAAAGCTTTCTTCCGGTTACAGAGTCAACCGCGCAGCGGATGACGCGGCAGGGTTAGCGATTTCCGAAAAGATGCGTAAGCAGATCCGCGGTTTGGATCAGGCGAGCACGAACGCCAACGACGGTGTCAGCGCAGTGCAGACAGCAGAAGGTGCCTTGAACGAAGTTCATGACATGCTGCAGAGAATGAACGAGCTGGCAGTGCAGGCGGCGAACGGCACGAACAGTGCTTCCGACCGTGAGGCGATCCAGAACGAGATCGACCAGCTGACGACCGAAATCGACCGTGTTGCTGAGACCACGAAGTTCAACGAGACCTATCTGTTGAAGGGCGACGGAACGGGCAGCACGCACGAAGTCATGATCACCCCGAAGGATGCCGGTTTTGCGAAGGTTCAGATGAAGTATTCGACGAACCAGACGCAGGTTGAGTTAAAGCTCATCAGCCTCTCCGCAGGCAGCAAGGTCATCATCCGCGGCAAGCAGTGGACCGTGGTTGAGTCCGGCGCTGACAGCGCACAGGGCACCATCTCCAAGACCGACGCTTATGATAAGATTAAGCAAGAGGTCATCAAGGCGAACTCCATCGGCGCAACGGGAACGAAGGCAACTGTGACCGGCACAGGCTCCACGCTGACCATCACCAGAGCAAAAGCGGTTGTGAAGAACGACTTAACCTTTGCGCTCCATGTCGGTGCAGATGCGGACGAGAACAACAAGATTGGTCTGAGGATTAAGGCAATGGATACGTCCGGCCTTGGCATCAAGGGCTTAAGAGTCACTCCGGGTGCGAACGTGGATGACTTCGGAACCGATGCAACCTACGCGATCGATGCCATCGGCGACGCTTTGAAGATCGTTTCCGATCAGAGAGCGGAACTCGGTGCCATCCAGAACCGCTTAGAGCACACCATCGCGAACCTGGACAACGTTGTGGAGAACACGACAGCAGCCGAAAGCCGCATCCGCGATATGGATATGGCCGAGGAGATGGTCACCTACTCCAAGAACCAGATTCTTGCGCAGGCCGGCCAGTCGATGCTCGCACAGGCGAACCAGTCCAACCAGGGCGTTCTGTCCTTACTTGGATAAGCATCGCCGAAGCAACGAAGTACCAACTACCAGCGGTAGCATAATTCCTAGGCACAAGAGGTACCCCCGCAAGGGGGTATCTCTTTTTGTGGTACAATAGTAGACGGAGGGTTACGCCATGAATATCATATCTCAGCTACGCGACACCATTAACGCGGCCTATCGTGCCGTCTGGTATTTCCGCAGGTCACAGGATTTTTACGGAATCCGCTGGGCGCATGAAGCGCTCGCAAGAACAAGGGGGATTATCGAATCCTTCGCACCGGTTCCACAGGTGGCACTGGACAATGCCGCACTGGTTGTGGAATCTTCCTTGAAGGCTGCGGATATTGTTTTGACAACGGACTATCTGGAGGCAGGTTTGATTCCGCCGCTTTTGGAATTACAGGCGGAAGCGATTGCTGCTAAAGGACTGCCAAAACCGGAAAAGCTGTGCTTTGAGCAAAATCTTTCGGCTCTGCTGCGTGAGGAAAACGGAGCGGCAATCGCTAAAGAGGTCTTCGGGAAAGATTTTGCACAGGCGATGCAAAATGAAATCCTTAAGACACGATACATTTCCGGGGAACAATGGCAGGAGGTCTTGCGTCTGCTGGAAGTGTTACGGCAAAACGATTATGCGGCCGAGTATACCGCGACGGGCGACATCACATTAAAACCGGACGGGTATTACCTGCACACCAACAATTCTCCCCTGATTGAAGGATTGAACTGGGCGACCAGAAACGGGGCGGCTTCTTACAGGGTTTTCGGCGCAGGCCTTCTGTATCATATTCGCGGTTTGCAGGAGCTCTATCCGGGGCTCAGTGTGGAATTATATGAAACCAACCCTGCGATTCTGACATATGCGCTTGTTTATGCACCGTTTTCGGAAGTGTTGTCGGAGGGACATATCCGGATGACGCTATTGGACGAGTCAGAGGATGAGGAACAAATCAGACAACTGTTTCCGGAGGAAGACAATACCGACGCGAAGCTCATATTGAGGACACACGCCGCCAGCGTTAATACGCTGCGGAACAAGGAGCTGCGCGAGTATCTTCTCCGGTTCGGGGATCGCAACGGACTGACGGAGGGCTCTTCCCCGAAACGGGTCAGCGTCATCATTCCCTGCTACAATGTGGAATCCTATCTTGACCGGTGCCTGCTTTCCGTGATTAAGCAAACCATCGGCATCGACCAGCTCGAAGTAATCTGTGTGGATGATGCCTCGACGGACAAAACCTTAGACAAGCTGCAGGAGTGGGCGCGCCGTTACCCGGTCAGCTTCAAGGTGATTCCGTGCGCGGAAAACGGAAGACAGGGACGGGCACGCAACATCGGACTGCAGTATGCGACCGCGGATTACGTGACCTTTATCGATGCGGATGACTGGATTGAGGCACAAATGCTGGAGGAAATGTATGCCGTTGCAACAGAAACCGGTGTAGAAGTGGTGGCAGGAACACACGGTGTGGACAGCGGCGACGGGGTGTTGCAGAATATTGAGGCGTATGACGGACCGCTGTTTACGGCAGTCCGGATTGAAACGGAACAGGACCGCCTGGCGTTACTGCAGCACGGACTTCACAGCAATGTATGGGGGAAGCTCTACCGGCGGGAAGTGTTTGCGAACTACAATCTTTACTTCCCGGAGAAGCTTGCTTACGAGGATAATTTCTTCGGCCCGCTCTTAAAACACATGATTCACAGTTACTATGTAACGGATGCAGCGTATTACCACTGGTTCCTGAATGAGAATTCAACCGGATCCGGACGTAACCTGACGCACCATTTTGACAGGCTCACCGTGGAGGAGATGAAGCAGGAGGCGTTGGAAAAGCGGGGACTGATCACGGATGCGACGAGCGAGACGGTGATGCGCGATTTTGTACAAAAGTACTTTTTGAACTCTCTTTATATCTTTTTTGTCAAGTTTGATGGATTGCCGTACGAGCAAATCAAACATACGTGCGAAGGACTCTCGAAGTATTATCCGGGTTTAAGGGAAACCGATTATTATCATTCCCTGGGTGATACCGACCGGACTTTGGTGGATTTGGCTTTTGAAAACGCTTCGGAAGCGGTGTGGCAGGATATCGGAAGGCAGTATAAAGAGGCTGTTCTGAAATGACAGAAAAAATGTTCTAACGAAGAAAAACACGAAAAAGGGTTCAGTTTTTTAAAAGTGCGCCCGATATAGAGATTGACAGCGGGAAATCCTGAGGGTGCCTGGGGCCTGACGGACGGAATGCGAAAACGATACAAAAGCGACTTTTTAACCTAAGTTGACCGACGTAAAGGGATTACGCGGGAAAAAACAAGGAGGTAAATATCATGGTAGTACAACATAATTTGCAGGCGATGAACGCGAACAGACAGCTCGGCGTTACGATGAACGGCCAGCAGAAGTCGACGGAAAAGCTCTCGAGCGGTTACAGAGTGAACCGCGCAGCGGATGACGCAGCGGGCTTAGCCATTTCCGAGAAGATGCGCAAGCAGATTCGCGGCCTGGATCAGGCAAGTACGAATGCAAGCGACGGTATCAGCGCGGTACAGACAGCAGAAGGTGCCTTAAACGAAGTGCACGACATGCTGCAGCGTATGAACGAACTGGCAGTACAGGCGGCAAACGGCACGAACAGTGCGTCTGACCGTGAGGCCATCCAGAACGAAATCGACCAGCTGACGACGGAAATCGACCGTGTTGCGGAAACCACGAAGTTCAACGAGACCTATCTGTTGAAGGGTGACGGCACCGGAAGCACGCACGAGGTCATGCTCACAGCAAAGGACGCCGGCTTTGCCAGGGTCCAGATGAAGTACTCGACGAACCAGACCACGGTTGAGTTAAAACTGGTGCAGCTGTCTGTAGGGTCCAAGATTATCATCAAGGGAAGACAGTGGACGATCGATACGGACGAAAACGCGAACAGCGCGCAGGGTACCTTGAAATTATCCGATGCTTATGAGCGGATCCGCCAGGAGGTTTCTGTTGCGAACCAGATCGGTAACACCGGAACTCCGGCAAGGGTGGAGACAAAGACGGGTTTGAGCATCCTGACCATCACCAGAGGCAAGGCGGTTGTGAAGAACGACTTAACCTTCGCTCTCCATGTCGGTGCGGATGCGGATGAGAACAACAAGATCGGTCTTCGCATCAAGGCAATGGATACGTCCGGATTGGGCATCAAGGGTCTGAAAGTGACTCCGGGTGCGAACAACGATGACTACGGTACCGCAGCGACCTACGCGATTGACGCCATCGGCGACGCTTTGAAGATCGTTTCCGATCAGAGAGCAGAGCTTGGTGCAATCCAGAACCGCTTAGAGCACACCATCGCCAACCTGGACAACGTCGTGGAGAACACGACAGCCGCAGAGAGCCGCATTCGCGACACGGATATGGCAAGCGAAATGGTTACTTACTCCAAGAACCAGATCCTTGCACAGGCCGGTCAGTCGATGCTCGCTCAGGCGAACCAGTCGACGCAGGGCGTATTGTCCTTACTCGGCTAAGCACTACCAACCCCGGGAAAAAAGACCACCGCAAGGTG
>JAFSRL010000011.1 GCA_017446125.1 Lachnospiraceae bacterium | reverse complement strand
TGTTGTATGAAATCATCGACGCGCTTGACCGCGTGGAGTCCGGAAACTTTGACCTCTCCTTGGACATCCGCTCCGGCGACGAGTTCGAGCGCATCGGCGAGTCCTTCAATACCATGACCTCTTCCATCCGTGAGCTGTTACGCAAGGAGCGTTCTTTGGCGGAAGAGCAACTGACCACGGAAATGCAGGTCATGGAATCACAGTTCAACCCACGCTTTTTGATGAACTCTTTGGATGCCATCCGTTACCTGATCCGCTTGGATCCCGATGACGCGTCACAGATGACCGTTTCGCTCTCGCGTCTTCTGCAATACAGTATCAGTTACGAGGACGAGATGGTGCCGTTGGATCAGGAGATAGATTTCATCACGCGCTACTTCCAGTTCATCCGCTACCGCTACGGACAGCGGCTGAAATACAGCTTTGAAATTGATGACGCCTGTCTTTCCTGCGTCGTGCCGCGCATGATTTTGCAGCCGCTTGTGGAGGTCTCCATGCGCTACGGCTTACGGGAAGAGGACGATTATCTTTCCATCGTGATTGGCGGCCGGATTGAAGGAGATAAGCTCTTACTCACGGTGTGCGATGACAGTGACGGCATTTCCGAAACGGAATTGAACCGGTTGAACGAGGCGCTTTTGCGTGTAACGGAAAAGTTCTCGCCGGTCGGCGCCTACAGCATCAACAAGCGTGTGGTCTTACTCTATGGCGAGGACTACGGTCTTACCCTGCACAACAAGGAGGAACGCGGTATCTGCATGACGCTGACGCTGCCGCGCATTCTGGATGTTTCTTCTTCGCAGGGTCAAAGCGCTTCTCTTGCGTACCGGCGAATGTAGTGCTATTATAATTCAGTTAAAAACGTAAATATTGCTTGAAAGGAGAAGACATTATGAAACTTTACGTAATGAAGGATTATGATGCAATGAGTCGCAAGGCTGCACATTTGATTGCGGCGGAAATCATGGTACACCCGGACATGGTCTTGGGGCTTGCGACCGGCTCCACGCCCATCGGCACCTACAAGCGTTTAGTGGAGTTGTATGAGGCGGGCGATTTGGACTTTTCTCAAATCACGACGGTTAACTTAGACGAATACGAAGGGCTTCCGGCAACACACGACCAGAGCTACCGCTACTTTATGGAGGACAATCTCTTCAACCACGTCAACCTGGCGAAGGAGAAGAGTTTTCTGCCGGACGGCATGGCAAAAGACATCCCTGCGGAGTGCAGGCGTTATGAGGATTTGATTGCGTCGCTCGGGTACCCGCGCTTACAGCTTCTGGGACTTGGGCACAACGGTCATATCGGCTTCAACGAGCCTTCGGATTCCTTCAAGAAGGAAGTGCATGAGGTGACCTTAACCGACCGCACGATCGAGGCAAACAAGCGCTTCTTTGCCAGCAAGGAAGACGTTCCCACAAAGGCGCTCACCATGGGCTGCGGCACGATTATGCATGCAAAGAAGGTTTTGATGGTGGTGTCCGGCGAGGATAAGCGCGACGCGCTCTCTAAGACCATCAACGGACCAATCACGCCCGAGGTGCCCGCATCCATTCTGCAGCTGCACCCCGACGTTACGATTGTGTGTGATGAGAAAGCAGCACCTTGACGTGACTTTACTGACCTTCCCCTCGAGGGGAAGGTGACCCCGAAGGGGTCGGATGAGGTGTTACTTCAGCAGCTCCACCGCGCTGCTCGACCCGATACGGTCACACCC
>JAFSRL010000085.1 GCA_017446125.1 Lachnospiraceae bacterium | reverse complement strand
GAGTCAGTGTACCCGTCCCCACTGACTCACTCATCAGCTCCTCCAACGCTTCCACCTTCTCCTCCGGCAAAAGCTCCGCGCGGACTTCATCGATGCCGCAGAGTGCCGCGACTTCCTTCGCGGCAGCTTCACGGTCACCGGAAAGCATCACGGTTTGATGGACCCCCGCTTCCTTCATCGCGTTGACCGCAAAAGGCGCGTTCTCCTTGACCGTATCCGCGATGACGACGGTTCCGGCATAGGCGCCGTCGTATGCCACATGCACAAGCGTCCCCTGCGCGTCGTAAACAGAAGCGTCAATCCCCGCTTCGCGCAGGAGCGTTTCATTTCCGCAAAGCAGTTCCTTTCCTTCATAAAGCGTTTTCACGCCCTGCCCCGGCACTTCCTTTGTATCCTCCGCACGGATGCCTAATGCGCCCCCGTCACAGGCAGCAAGAATCGCCTGCGCAATCGGGTGGGACGAAAAGCGCTCCGCCGCGGATGCCATTTGCAAAAGCTTCTCCTTCGCTTCTTCCGAATCATCGTTGTTTCCATGCACCTCGCGCACCGTAAACGTCCCCTTTGTCAAGGTGCCTGTCTTATCCATAACAACGGTTGAAATCCCGGCGGCTGCCTCCAGATAATTGGAGCCCTTGACCATCACACCGATCTTTGAAGCGGCACCGACCCCGCCGAAGAATCCAAGCGGCACGGAAATGACCAGCGCGCAGGGACACGACACGATCAAAAAGGTGCACGCGCGCAATATCCACTCCTTGAAGGAGCCTCCTGTCATAAGCGGCGGTAAAACAGCCAGCAAAAGCGCCCCGATCGTGACAACCGGTGTATAGACACGGGCAAAGCGCGTGATAAAGTTTTCCAGCCTTGCCTTTTTATCGCTCGCGTTCTCCACCAGGTCTAAGATTCTTGCGACCGTCGAATCCTCATACGCTTTCTCCGTACGGATTCGCAACGTCCCTTCGCCGTTCACGCAGCCGCTGATACAAAGGTCACCCATGGTGACGCGGCGCGGAACACTCTCTCCGGTAAGGGCAGCCGTATTTAAGAAGCTTTCTCCCTCGATGACGATGCCGTCAATCGGGATTCTCTCACCGGGCTTTACCACAAGAACGGACCCCGGCGCGACATCCTCCGGATCAACCTCTTCGATGCCGTCCTCCGTTTCCAAAAACGCGCTCTCCGGCGCAATCTCCATCATTGCGGTGATGGACTGCCTCGACTTTCCGACCGCAACGCTCTGGAACAGCTCTCCAATCTGGTAAAAGAGCATCACGGCGCTTGCCTCCGGATACTCGCCCACGATAAACGCGGCAATTGTTGCGATTGACATTAAGAAATTCTCATCAAAAACCTGTCCGTTTCTGATGTTCTTTACGGCACGCAAAAGGATATCATATCCGACAATCAGATAAGGAATGACAAACAGAATCAGCCGCACAAACCACGGCAGGGAAGAAAACGCGCCCGCATGATCCGCAACCAGAAGAATTGCGAACAGGAAAAGCGCTGTCAGGATACGGTTTCGCGTTTTGATCTGTTTCTTTGTCATTCGTCTGTTTCCTTATCCTAAGTCTTCCTCAATCAAGATACACTTCGCAGTCCGGCTCAACCTTCTTGCAAGCCGCGACCGCAAGCTGAACAATCTCATCGAACCGGTCGTCGTCTGCTTCGATCATCATCTTTTGTGTCAGGAAGTTGACGTTCGCATCATGTACGCCTTCCACCTTTTTGATTGCGTCCGTCATCTTCGCGGCACAATCCGCACAATCCACTTCACACTTGAATTTCTTTTTCATGGTAATTCCCTCCGTTCATTCCTCAATGTGCTCTCTTCCCTGATCGATGATGGTACGGACATGATCATCCTTCAGGAAATAAACCGACTGCTTGCCCTCGCGCCGCAATCCCACCAGCCTTGCATTCCGAAGGATTTTCAACTGATGCGAAATGGCGGATTGTGTCATGTTAAGCTCCGCCGCAAGGTCATTCACGCACAGCTCCTTCAAAAACAAAGCAAATAAGATCCGGATTCTTGTCGAATCGCCGAAAACCTTAAACAGCTCCGCGAGGTCATACAATTCCTCTTCCGGTATTAACCTGTTCTTTTGTTCTTTCTTCGTCATAAGCAAACTCCAAAATTTGATCGTATGATTATTTGTTCATACGTTCATTATAAAACAAAAAGAAAAGACCGTCAAGCGGTCTTTCAAACGTTTGATACCATCATTATCTTTCAACAGCTCAATATGCGTTAACGACCTGAAAACGGACATCCGTCTCGTACGCCATCTCCGCGTAAACGTTCCGCACGCTCTGCATCATGGTGTTCATGGTCGCGGTGTCCTGTCTGTCATACGCGTTCAAGAACTGCTCCGCATAGCTGGCGACACAGACATTCTGCCAGTCCAAGAAATACGAGCTGCGTTTGATGACAAGCTTTTCGCTCGTCGAAAACGCGCTGACATCCACGGTCTCCAAATCCGCAATGTAACCGGCAAGCGCTTCCGCGTCACCGTTTCCCGCCTGCAAGCGGGTCATTTCCACAAAGACCGCATCCACCAGGGAATTTGCGTCCTGCTCAACCAGGTCGTATGCCGCATCATACCGGTACGTGCTGCCCTGTGTTTCAAACTGACGCCAGATATCATCATAGGTGATGCCGGAATCCGGCGGCACCACGGATACGGAGGTGAAATGATGCGCCTGCGCACCTGCCTGCGCTTCCCGTTCCGCGCGCAATGCATCAAGGTCGACCAAAGTGACCGCCTTTGTTGCATCGTTCGTTGCGCCCTCGCTCCCTTCATCCACGGGAAGCTCTCTGGGAAGCTGTCCCACGACCGCCGTTGCCGTCGAGGACCTTGCCGCAACAACGTCCGGTACGGAAGCGTACACGGTCGCGTCCGCGCTCGTTCCGGTGTCCGCAACCAAAGACGCCTCATCAGACGCGGCAGTCTCCGCATCTGATGAGGCATCTTCCTGAACACTCACATTCTGTGGCGTGCTTGTAATTCCCGGATTCACCGTGTTCGCATATACCAAAAACAGGCTTGCCGCCACAGTCACAAGCAATACGAAGGAAAGCAATAATACCGGAAACCGGTTACGCAATCTTCTCCTTCGCGATGTCGGTTAAGGACTTGAACCCGTCCGCGTCGGAAACCGCCATCTCCGCAAGCATCTTGCGGTTGACATCCACACCCGCAAGCTTCAAGCCATGCATCAGCTTGCTGTAGGACATCCCGTTCAAACGTGCTGCCGCATTGATACGTGTGATCCAAAGGGATCTCATGTCACGCTTCTTCTGCTTGCGGCCCGCAAACGCGCTCGTCAACGCGCGCATGACAGACTGCTTCGCAATACGGTACTGCTTACTTCTGGCGCCTCTGTAGCCCTTCGCCAGCTTTAACACTCTCTTATGTCTTTTTCTTGCGCCCAATGCGCCTTTGATTCTCGCCATCTTTGTTTCCTCCTAACTCAAAACCTTATGCGTACGGCATGATTCTCTTCATTGTCTTAACCTGCGTTTCGTCCACAAGACCCGCATGGCGCAGACCGCGCTTACGCTTTGTCGATTTCTTGGTTAAGATGTGGCGCTTGTACGCCTTGTTTCTTACTAACTTGCCTGTGCCCGTCACTTTGAACCGTTTTGCGGCGGACTTTTTCGTCTTCATCTTCTGCATTTTGTTACTCCTTCCACTTTATTGTTTTTTCTCAGCGAGGAACATGGTCATGGTGCGTCCCTCGACCTTCGGCTGTTTCTCCACGGTCGCGATGTCCGCAAGCTCTTCCGCGAAATCCGTCAGGATATGTACGCTCGCGCCCATGTGCGCCATCTCGCGTCCGCGGAACCTGAGTGTGATCTTCACGCGATTCCCCTTCGACAAAAACTTCCTCGCAGCCGCTACCTTTGTATTCAGGTCATTCTTGTCGATGTTGGGGGAAAGGCGGATCTCCTTAATCTCAACGGTGCGCTGTTTTTTCTTCGCTTCCTTCTGCTTGCGCAACTGGTCGTACTTGAACTTGCCGTAGTCAACAATCTTGCACACCGGCGGTTTCGCCTGCGGCGCAATCTTGACGAGATCGACACCCGCCTCATCCGCAAGCCGCAATGCCTCCTTGATGTCCATGACACCAAGCTGCTCACCGTCCACACCGATCACGCGCACTTCCTTGTCACGGATCTGCTCATTGATAAATAAGTCGTTAGCGATAGCCGTATCCTCCTCAAAAAAAATGAATGTGTCGCGACAACAGCAGCACATTCACTACGAATCCAACTGACCTTGAACGCCTGAAACGCAATTGTCGCAGGGTGAGAGCAAATGCTCTGCTTGCTGTCAAATACTGATATATCCTATCACAGTTCGGTCCTTATGTCAAATGAAGCATTCGCATTCGCATCTGTGTGAGTCGAAATGAATTTTACTTATATTTGAATCGATGTTGTTCGATTTTATAAAGCTATTATATAAAGCTATATCATCGATTGTTGCATAGAAGAAATCACTTCCAGAATAACTGCCAACCCATATGAGAATAAAACCAATCTCTATTATACTATATCGACTCTACAATGCTGACTACAATTTTTTGAGGACCATGTCTCATGATTTTTCCATTCCCCCCATACTCACCAACACATATTAATTGAAATAACAATGATTCCCCCGGAGTAATCCAGACGGAATCAAGAGGCACAACTGACTCTTCACCACCATCTATACGTTTAACTTCTTTTGTTATAAGGTATTCATTTTTTATAAAACCGGAGCGAAAGTCTTCATTTGAACTCGCATGGAATTCAATTCTCCGTTTAAGTTTTGAATCATTTGTAACCGTGATGTATGCGTAGTAAATCACATCGTTGGTTTCCTCCTCAAGATAGGAGAACCCAGCTTCTTCCACTTTATAAGTCATACCGTTACTATCACTATTGCCGGCTTGACATGAAACAGATATTATCATTATTAAAACTGCTGCAACTATCGTGTTCAGCTTATTTACAGCTTTGATAATACTTATAATACTTTGCTTTAATCTCATTCAACTTCTCGCCCAAGTAAAATTGCGCTATAACTCACTTTGCAACATCATTCTAAGTTCATTCTCACAAGTACTTTGAATTACAGCGTATGCTTTTACTAATGGCATATCCTTCACTTCTCCTTCCTTCGTAACCAAAACACAGTGATTCTGAGGCGTCCAATCATAGCTCAAAGATTCTTTATTTCGCTTATAATATCCCATCCCGGCAGCCAAAACAAATAGCAGACTTTCTCTATCAATCGTTCCTTGTATCCTTTTTACAAATGTAATGATCCTATTAACTCTCTCTTCTTTGTCAATAAATATAAAGTCAGGGAATAATGAGTGAAATTCCTTCTCAAATTCTTTATATTTAGAGTACAGTTTATATTCACTTTCTATAGACGGATAATCCTCTACATCATTTGATTGTACTTGCCTTGTTAATAAAAAAAGATATTCAAGTACCGGACGAATGCGCTCGATAAATGTCTCAACGTTTTTTGACTGAAGGACTCTTTGCTTCATACTTATAATACTTTGTTCCTGATCCTTTGCATCCGGTTCAAGGGAGATTCGGAATGAACGACGCATAGCAGTATCATAGAAAAAAAAGCCGGGAAACGTGTTTTTTAACGTTATACATATACTGTGATCATCTGTCGCAAATACACACTGGTTTTCATCAAACGATTCAACATAATAACCATTTTCATTAAACAAAGCAGTTAAGCTTTCCATCATTTTATTGATATTCTGTTTCGACATAGTCAATACCCTTTACTTGGGTCAAATTCACCAATTTTAACCAATTCACCTCTTATCTCATCATCTTTCATTATTTCAGGATTTGTCAAAAAGTATTTCAGGAACTGAACTGTATGGAAAGTAACCTTCCTGTTTGCCCACATCTTACTGATATGAACAAGGGGAAAACGCTTGTAACACAAGCCTGTTTCCGGCACTTTACGAACTACCACCAATCGTGATTGTTTTTCGTCACGTTCCAAATACGTATTACTGCATTGTAACAAAATATAGCAGTAATAGGCGGCCATCCCGTATAAATCATCCAAGGCATCACAAAACTGAATTTGCTTGCTATTTTCAATGCAATCATCCAGAAATCTGCATTGTTCGACTAAAGAATACTTCTTAGCAAGGGGGTTTTTACTAAAAAACTGTGTAAGTATCTGTTCATAGTTTTGTGAAAAAAACAATTCATGTTGTCTTTTAATAATCTCCGTATTATTTGCAATCCGATCTAATTCCGGAAGTAACTCTTCAACAATGTGACGTTTAATCAATAACACAGCGTCCGTAAAGTCTTCGATAGTTACAAACACATATCTTTTGCCGTTATTAATGGCATTATAAGTAGATACGGATAAATAGGTCTCATCTTCACCAGATATAACAATCGCAATGTCTTGCTTGATTTCATTTTTTATACGAAAATAAACCCATCCATGTATCTCATATCTTTTTTTATGAAATGGAATACGTTTAAATCCTTCTTTTTTTAAGGGTGCTTCAATGTGTTTCTTTATGAAATCGTCGTATGACCTCTTCATACCGGACCACCACACGATTCTTGTTCTGGTAAGCGTCTCATAATCTACACACTTTAAATCCCATAGATGATCTCCCATAATTATAGCAGGAGGTCAGGACATGAACAATAAGGGAATTCAAGACTGGGCTGCATTGTACGCTGAATTTAAAAAATCCGGTATGACAGTGGCAGAATTCGCCCGGTGGAAAGGGATTGCATTAACGACAAGCTATTCCATGATTAGCAAATATCGAAAACGCGAGGCTAGCGGAAAATGGTATAAGCATAATCGCAAGATAAAATCAATTAATAATCTGCCGAAATATTTCGCGTGCGCAGAAGATACTGCACCGGAACGGAAAGGTTCGCAACGCCCGCCTTAAGAAGCACCTGCGTTTGATTCTCATCCGTGGCAAGGTCGCCGCACAAACAAACGGGGATTTCGTGTGCGTTTGCGGCGCGCACGATTTGTTTGATCATTTCCATCAGTGCCGCATCCTGATTGCCTGCAGCTTCCCCCAGCCCTTCCAGTGCGCGCAAAAGGTCGTTGGAGCCGATGGAAATCGCATCAACGCAGTGTACGATCTCATCGATTTGCGAAACCGCCTCAGGGGTTTCAATCATCACGCCAAAGCGGTATGTGCCGCCTGTGATGCCTTCTTTGTTTAACGCTTCGTGCGTCAGGGCTAAGCGCTGCTTCCACGCCTGCACCTCTTTCGATGTCTTCACCATGGGAATGAGGATGGTCAGGCTGCCGTTTACGGACGCACGTATGAGAGCCCGCAGCTGCGTCTCAATGATTGCATCCGTCACATCGTCGTTTCTCTTTTCTGCATGTGTGTCAAAAATCCGTATGGTCACGGGCTTTGGCGAAAAAGCTTTCAGTATCCTGCCATACGCCGACATCTGTTCCTCTTCCGTGACGTTGCCGGATTGCGACGCAAACAAAAACTCCGTCCGCAAAAGACCAATCCCGCAGAATAATGCCGCCCTGTCATCAAAGGATTCCTGCATGGTGTTGACATTGACATAGAGGTTTGCCAACGAATTGTCCGCCGGCTGTTCCGGAAGGTGTGCGCGTTCCTTTGCTTCCATTCTTCTTTGCGCGTCTTTGATGTCCTCTTCATTTGCGTCAAGGGTGAGGCACCCCGTTTCCGCATCCAAAAGCGCACAGCTTGTATCGCAATCAATCTTATTATCTTCCTCACACAACAGCACGGGAATCGAAAGTGACTTTGCAAGCAGTACGGTGTGGGACCTTTCTGCATCCGTCAAAAGCACGAGTCCGGCAATGCGTTCCGTAT
>JAFSRL010000084.1 GCA_017446125.1 Lachnospiraceae bacterium | reverse complement strand
TATTTCGATGTCGATCCCTTGTGATCGGCGTCAGGCGACCAAGGACGCGGGCAAGATTGCGGGCTTAGAGGTTGAGCGTATCATCAACGAGCCCACGGCGGCGGCGCTTGCGTACGGTCTTGACAACGAAAAAGAGCAGAAGATTATGGTCTATGACCTGGGCGGCGGCACGTTCGACGTTTCCATCATCGAGATTGGCGACGGCGTCATCGAGGTGCTTTCGACAAACGGCGACACGCGCCTTGGCGGCGATGACTTCGACCAGCGCATCATGGACTGGATGGTAAACGAATTCAAGGCAAAGGAAGGTGTTGACCTCTCAGGCGACAAGATGGCGATGCAGCGCTTGAAGGAAGCGGCAGAAAAGGCCAAGAAGGAGCTTTCCGCTTCCACAACGACGAACATCAACCTGCCCTTCATCACCTCGACGGCGGATGGTCCCAAGCACTGCGACATGGACTTAACCCGTGCGAAGTTTGAGGAGCTGATCTCCGACCTCGTTGAGAAGACCGCGATTCCGGTGCAGAACGCGATGAAGGATGCGGGCTTAACGAATGCGGACATCGGCAAGGTGCTTCTGGTGGGCGGTTCCACGCGTGTGCCCTGCGTCATCGAGAAGGTGAAGCAGCTCACCGGTCAGGAGCCTTCGAAGACCTTAAATCCGGATGAGTGCGTCGCAATCGGCGCGTCCATTCAGGGCGGAAAGCTTGCGGGCGACGCGGGCGCCGGTGACATCCTCCTGCTGGATGTTACCCCGCTGTCCTTATCCATCGAGACCCTGGGCGGCGTTGCAACGCGTCTCATCGAGCGCAATACGACGATTCCCACGAAGAAGAGCCAGGTCTTCTCCACGGCGGCGGACAACCAGAGCGCTGTTGACATCAACGTCTTACAGGGCGAGCGGCAGTTTGCTTCCGACAATAAGTCCTTAGGTCAGTTCCGCTTGGACGGCATCCCGCCGGCACCCCGCGGCGTACCGCAGATTGAGGTCACCTTCGACATCGACGCAAACGGCATCGTGAACGTTTCCGCAAAGGATTTAGGCACCGGCAAGGAGCAGCACATCACGATTACCGCCGGAAGCAACATGTCGGATGACGACATCGACAAGGCGATTAAGGAAGCGCAGGAATTCGAGGCGCAGGACAAGAAGCGCAAGGATGCGATCGACACCAGAAACGATGCGGACTCCTTCGTCTTCCAGACAGAGAAGGCATTGAACGAAGTGGGCGACAAGCTTGATTCCGCGCAAAAGGAAACCGTGCAGACGGATCTCAATAAGTTAAAGGCAATCTTAGAGCGCACGAAGGATCAGGAGATTTCCGATGCGGATCTCGATGAGATGAAGGCATTGAAGGAGACGCTGATGAACGACGCGCAGGCGCTCTTTGCGAAGATGTACGAAAGCGCACAGGGTGCGGCAGGCGCAGGCCCCGACATGAGCAATATGGGTGCCGGTCCCGACATGGGTGCAGGCCCCGCTCCCGACAACGGTCCCGCCCCCGATGACGTCGTGGACGGGGATTATCGGGAAGTATAACGTAACTAACACAGGTTCTAAACCTTCCCCTTGAGGGGAAGGTGGCCCCGAAGGGGCCGGATGAGGTGTCTTCTTGGCCCAGCAAAAACGAGATTACTACGAAATCCTCGGCGTGGCGAAAAACGCGTCCGAGGACGACATCAAAAAAGCATACCGTGTCTTAGCGAAGAAGTATCATCCGGATATGAATCCGGATGATGCTTCCGCTGCGGAGAAATTCAAGGAAGCGTCGGAGGCGTACGCGGTCTTAAGCGATCCGGAAAAGCGGCGCCAGTACGACCAGTTTGGCCATGCGGCCTTTGAGGGCGGCGGCGGTCCGGGCGGCTTTGGCGGCTTCGATTTCTCCGGCGCGGATTTCACGGACATTTTCGGCGATCTCTTTGGAGATTTCTTCGGCGGCGGCCGAAGCCGTGCGTCAAGGAACGGTCCGCAGCGGGGCGCAAACCTGCGTGCCTCGGTCCGCATCACGTTTGAGGAGGCGGTCTTTGGCACGGAAAAGGAAATCGAACTGACCTTAAAGGACCCGTGCAAGAAGTGTAACGGCACCGGCGCAAAACCGGGGACGAGCACCGAGACCTGTTCAAAGTGCGGCGGCAAAGGTCAGGTCGTGTTTACGCAGCAATCATTCTTCGGCACCGTCCGGAATGTGCAGACCTGTCCCGATTGTAACGGCACGGGTAAGGTAATCAAGGAGAAGTGTCCGGACTGCCTTGGAACGGGTTATATCGCGGGACGCAAAAAGATTTCCGTCACGATTCCGTCAGGCATCGACAACGGGCAGAGCGTGCGCATCCGCGACAAGGGCGAGCCCGGATTTAACGGCGGCCCGCGCGGCGACCTTCTGGTGGAAGTGATTGTTTCGAATCATCCGCAGTTTGTGCGACAGGACTACAACATCTTTTCCGAGGTTCCCGTCTCGTATGCGGTCGCGACCCTGGGCGGCAGCGTCATCATTGATACCGTGGACGGTAAGGTGATTTATGACGTGAAGGCGGGCACCAGGACAGATACCCGTGTGCGCTTGAAGGGGAAGGGCGTGCCCACCCTGCGCGACAAAAACATCCGCGGCGATCACTACGTCACGCTCGTCGTCGACGTTCCGGAGAAGCTCTCGAAGGAAGCAAAGGACCTTCTGCGGCAGTTCGACGAACTCACCGGCGACACCCTCCATGCCGCGGAGCGCTTGGAGAAAGGCCACGACCCTGACAAGGATGGCAAGGGCAAGAAAAAGAAACTGTTCGGGAAGTAAACCAGGAAGAAACGCCCTCTGCCGAGGGCGTTTCCTTGAATTAAGCCCGCCGGAGCGGGCCTGCATGACATGACGCAATCGTGTCAATTTGATATAATAAAAAAGGAATACCACAGAGGATTATTGGGGGCATGAATACAAGAGTTTATCAGGCGGTATTAAGCGGACAGTCTGATCATAATATAAAGTTTGCAGATTTTATCAGCCTAATGGAAGGATTAGGATTTAAGAAGATTCGCCAAAATGGTTCTCATATATTGTTCCATCACCCAATGGGATGTATGATGAATATTCAAAAAGACGGATCAAAGGCGAAGGGTTATCAAGTGGCTCAGTTAAGGAAACTGATCAAGGAATATGGTTTATAAGAGGGATATGAAATGAGATACTCTGTAATGATTTACTATGATGCTATGGATGATATCTATGTTGCGAGTGTACCGGAACTCGAAGGATGCATTGCGCACGGGACCACACAGGAAGAGGCAATAAAGGAAATTCAACTTGCCTGTGAAATGTGGCTGGATGCTGCGCGTGAAAACGGTACTGCCATTCCGGAACCATCGCTTCAGAAGATTGCGATTTAAGCAGTGAAGTACTACCGATTCCGTATCAAAACCACAACCGAAGCGGAGGATGTCATCATCAGCGCAATGGAGGAGATCGGCCTCGTCGGTGCGCAGATAGAGGATCATGTTCCGCTTTCCGCATCTGAAAAAGAGCAGCAGTATATCTACGAAGGCGCTTAACCGGATAATGTCATCCCCGACGATGGCATCGCCTACCTGAGCTTTTATCTCTCCGAAGAAGAACTGACGGAGGTTGGTGACAATGGGAACGGTTCTGTGTTGTCACCTGGTTCCCAAGGTGACAAACAGAACCGTCCCCAGTTGTCACCATCTGTCAACTCAGTTCAATCTTCCATCAGTTCCACCCTCGCCGTCCTCCGCCCGCACACCAACATCGGCGAAGGCACGATCAGCGTCGACATCATGGACGACGCCGACTGGCAGGACAACTGGAAGCAGTTCTTCCACAAGTTCTACATCGACGACATCCTCATCCTCCCCTCCTGGGAGGAAGATGAGTCTGTCACATCCGCAAAATACACCCTCCGCATCGACCCCGGCACCGCCTTTGGCACCGGCGCCCACGAGACCACGCAGCTCTGCATCCGCGCTCTGCGTAAGCACTTGCAGGAGGGAGACCGCATCCTCGATGTCGGCACCGGGAGTGGCGTCCTCTCCATCCTGGCCCTGATGTTTGGTGCATCACATGCCGTCGGCACCGACCTCGACCCGCAGGTCATCACCGCGGTGGAGGACAATCTGCGCCGTAACAACATCGCGCCGGACCGTTTTGACCTCGTCATGGGCAACCTTATCGACGACCCCGCAGTCCAGGCAGAGGTCCTGCGCCTGTCATCACCGTCCGCAGCACCTGCCACAGCCCCGGACACAGAAACCGCCGCGACCGGCTACGACCTCATCCTGGCCAATATCCTCCCGGCGGTCCTCGTCCCGCTCGCGCCCGTGATCCCGCGCTTCCTGAAGGCGGGCGGCACCTACATCACCTCCGGCATTCTTACAGAACGCATCCCTGAGGTAAAGGCCGCAATCGAACACGCCGGCCTCACTGTCATCGAAACCACCACTCAGGGCGAGTGGAATTCCATTGTTGCAAGAAAAATCACATAGATTGAATTATATAGCCTGCTATATGCTTCAAAACAGTGTATAATGAATGCAAAAGGAGGTTTTTGCTATGAGAACAGTAAGCATCCGGTTAGAAGACGAAGATTATGATCTGTTGGGAGAAATCCTGAAGGGCATGGGTCAGACAAAGCAGACCTTCTATGAATCCTATA
>JAFSRL010000083.1 GCA_017446125.1 Lachnospiraceae bacterium | reverse complement strand
TGTCCGTTCTATGGCAATGATCTCCGGTCGCTCTTCCAGCAGGATTTTGAAATCAGGCTCGCTGGAGGGTGTTGTAATCATAACAACCGGTCCCTTCCTCTCGGTGTAGGGGAGATACCACGCGGCATTGGTGAGCCACTTTGCGCCTTCCAAGTCATACATGTTGGAGACCGCGCACGCCTGTACCGCACCGTTTGACATCACGGTGATTGGGTTTGCAAAGTCGAAGGTGGCATATCCTTTGTCATATCCATTATCTATCATCCACTCCGCCACGTGCATGTAGCTGCTGTCCTGCGAGAAGTCGTTTTTGATTAAAGCATGATAATTAAACCGCAGGGCTAAAAGGGCGGCGAGAAGGATGGGTGTGTTGGCAATGAATAATGTGGTGAAAGGATTTGCTGTGGCAGCGGAGACAGTTCCCCTGCCCCCGAAACGATGTGACACAGGGGACAGTCCATCTGTCACATCTATGTGCTGCAGCAGGATTCCGATTCCCGCAGCGGCTACAAAGAAAAGATATACCATGTACCGTGCACTCACTTCCGACGTTGTGAACGCCATGGCAAGCATCATCGTCACAGGGGACAGGAAGAGTGCCAGAAGGAGCCAGGAAGTTGCTTCGTTCCGAAATACTGTCACTATGACAACCACAATGCCTGTTAAAAGCATGAGTGCCACGCAAATACCGTACACCATGTTGACACCGGGGCGGAGCAACTCCATTGTCACCGGAATGACCTCCGTGGCAAGCTTCTGAAACCCTTTTCGAATATTCCGGCCGGTTTCAGTCATTCCAGCCGCATAATGCTTCGCAATTCCATATGACAAAACGCACATGATGGTTGTAAGAAGCAGCCAGCGATATTCATTTAGAACATGCACCTTTCTTTCGCGTAATAATCGGATTGCCTGTCGGATAACTTCCGCAAGAAGTAACGGAATATACACCATCAATACACCTCGCATGCCCTGTAAGCCCAAAACAACGGCGAGTATTACAACAATCACCATCTTATACGGCTTGATTGCTCCCTTTTGCAGGTATTCCGCATAGAAGGTCAACGTCAGGAACGTCGTTGCAATTACCGGCAGGTAATACCCGGCATAGAGCACATACATCTGTAAGGCATCATGCTGGTTTACCGTAAGAATAAAGGGCAGCATAACGGCGGACCAAAGCGCTGCTCCCCGAAGACCAATTCTGTGATAAAACGCATACATGCACCCGATTAAAACGATGGCGTAAACGGAACAGGCAGTTCCCATGGAAAGGTTCATATTCCCTGTGATGAGATAGAATATGGCTGCAAGATTTGCGGGATAGATGATTCTGGTTTCCGTACTGCCATACCAGGTGTCAGGGGTGGACAGATGGTTTAAGGCAATCTCCCTTGCAAGGATGGCCTCAGAGGCATAATCCGCATCCAGATGTGCTGTATAATGCGCGAGATTCGCGTAAATGAGGACCAGCAGATTCACGACGAACAGAACAAAAAGAAGTGTTTTCAGTGTCCGTTGCAGCATCAGTACTCAGTCCACTCTTCCCTGGGCACACCCCAGATTAAATCAAATCCGTAGTACTGCGCATACTGCTGGTTAATCCAGTATGTCCAATCCTCATTGATGTCCATCTTATAAGCGACCGAATATTTTGTTTCAAACTGCGGGCGTAAAAGCGGTGCGCCGCTCTCATAAGCACCGGTCTCCCGTTGCGCGGCAAGGTACTCCATGCGCTCCGTTTCTTCGCGATAAATCCACGCAAGCTTTGCGCCGCTGTCGATGTAGGTGAAGAACATATAGAGGAGGAGAATGTAGGTGATGGCGGGTTTGAGCCAGAGAAGCGGGAAACGATCCACCTCATCCGTCTCCTTCGGAGACACCTTTCCCTCGAGGGGAAGGTCGTTATTACAAAGAATGTCATTGCCTGTAGCAAGCGCAATAAACAGGAAGATACCCGCGCCGAAGAAGGCACGCTCCTGTGCGTCGGGGGCAAGGATTAAGCTATAAGATGTTGCGGTAAAAAGGAACAGAAAGAGGTAGAATCGCTGCGCCTTTTTGAAGGTAATGCCTTTGTAATACAGCAGAACACCTAGGATTACCGCAGCAACCAATAACGGGAAGAATAATTCATAAATCGATCCTGTCACGCTAAAAAAACGGGATGCAATACGGATGATGAAATTTCCCTCATCCTGTTTCAGGGAAGCCCTTGCATAATTTCCGGGGGCAAGAATCATAAATGCAAGGCCGGTGAGGTTCGCGATGAACCCGGCGATTAAGGCAGTGGGGATTTTTCGTTTTTCCTGATACTTTGTTCTCCAGAGCAGGTAAATAACAAACAGAATCAGGCCGCCGGAGGTGTTCTCGTTGCACCAGCCGGCGAGGATGCCGAGGAGGATGGCAACTAAGAATTTGATAGCAGGGACAGGTGCGTCCACCTCATCAGTCGGCTTCGCCGACAGCTGTCTCCGCTCCGCTCCGGTCCGCGCAGAACCAAGGTCCCCCGGACCTTGTGCGCCCTCAAGGGGAAGCCCGGTTTTACACATGCCTCCAACACCTGTGTGATTTTGGTGCAGCATCCGCTCATAGAACACCATGTCCGCAAGGATGATGGTGGTTCCCATAAGATAGTTACAGGCGCCGGTCATCCAAAGGACGGTCTCCGCAAATTCGACACCGAAGATCCAGACAAGAAGGGTGCAGAGGAGATAGGTTGTGGTTTTACGCACACCTCCGTCACCTGTGTAATTGGTTGACAAATAGTACATAAAGACTGTCAATGCGGTGAAAGCGAGGGACAGAAAGATGCGCGTAAACACCGGTGAGTTAATCCTCATCAAAACACGCATGGTCATATGGACCACGCTGCGACCGGTCCAGCCGGTGTAGTGCTCGAATTCCTGGCGGAACAGATCCCCAAAACCGGAGGCTTCATTCACAATTCTCTGATAGTTGAGGTCATCCGATAGCATCGGTGTCAGAAGCTGGTACACAAAGATTGTGGCAAAACAGCATACGAATGCTATATACAGCCCCTTCCGTTGTTTCGATTTCGATTTCCCCTGAGTTTGCACGGTTATCTTTTCTTCCTGCACCATTCTTCCAATCCTGACTTCTCAAAATTCTTTTCTTTAATTTATGGTTTTTTACTTTCATTCTGATTATACAACAAATCGCCTGTTTTATTGTATAATAGTCCTCATGGAAACACAAAGACGTTTATTTTGGCTGGATTTCATACGGGTCATTTCCTCTGTTCTGGTCGTGCTGCAGCATGGTATCTCTCCGGAATGGATGCGCATGGGGGCTGAAGCTCCCGCATCTCTCACCTGGAGAATCATGAACCTCATCTTTATGATTGCACGTATGGCAGTGCCGCTGTTCTTCTTAAGCAGCGGTTGTCTGATGCTGTCCAAGGAACGCACCATCAAGAATATCTGGACTCATAGTATCCCGGGTGTTCTCCTTACTTATGTCGCTTGGATGCTCGTCTTCGGATTTAAGGAAGCAATTACCATTATCCAGAACGGAAATGCCACACCACGTGTCATTACAAACGCATTTATTAAACAGATTCTCTTTGGCGGTTTCCATACATGGTTTATTTTTGCATTAATCGGGCTCTACATGATTACGCCTCTTTTATGCACCTTTGTCAGGAACCGGACATATCTGAGTTACTTTGTCCTGCTGTCGTTTTTGTTTTCCTGTGTTTTCCCGCTTGTCGCGTCACTTGATCCCAGTGATCGGCTGAAAGAAGCCCTGTCTTCCTTTCACATGGAATATGTGACCGGCTATATTCTGTACTACATGCTGGGCGCACTCCTTGCGGGGCTGGCGCTAACAGCTACTTGTGCAAAGATTGCCTGTGCTATTTCCGTTGCAGGCTCTCTTGCCGCATACCTGATTAGCTGTATCCAATCCGTTTCCCGCGGAAGTGCCGTTCAGGACCCTTACGCAACCCCTTCTCTTCTGGGTGTTCTCTTTACCGGTGCCCTGTTCTATCTTGCACGATACCTGCGTGACCCTGCCGCTGACAGTGTCGTTCGCCGTATTATCCGTTTTCTTGCGGATACAAGCATGGGGGTCTACCTGCTGCATCCCCTGTTCCAGCTTGCAATCATTGAACGCTTCCCGGGTCTGTCAAGCCTCGTGGGCGCACTTTTGATCTACGGGATTTCTCTTGCGGTCTGCGCGGTTTTGTATCTGAACCGGTTTACCAGACGTGTTTTCCTGCATTCATAGAGCAGTTTCGTTTTTCATTGATCTAAGATTTAAGCGCGATGGCGTAAACCGTACAATGTCTTTGCTGCACAAATACGCATTGCCGTAGGGTTCTTCTCAATTGCATAAAGCAGCTTATCCGCCGCGCCTGTGATTTCAAGCGGATACTTCTGTGCAAGTAACGGAATCCTCTCTTCATTGCAAATCGCCTGAATACGTTTTATGACATTCGAAGCAGGGTTACGGAATTCATTCTTTAACTCCAGCATGAAGAAAAGCAACCGTTCCTTCTGTTTCATGGCATCAAGTTCCGCATCCGGAACATTCATGGAAGAAAGTGCCTCCCCGCGGAACTTGTCCCGAAGCACCTCCCCGATCTTGTCGACCAGCTTGCGGTTGTTTTGCCCGAGTCCCGCATCATAGCGGTGCACGATGGAGGCGTCGTTGTAGCGGTAGTGATAATCGTACGTATCCTTTTGAATTACAATCCGTTTGCTGTCAAGGATTGCGGGGAGCATGATGTTTACATCCTCTCCCATCTTGATGGAGGGATCACAGTAATGCATGTTGTCACGGATGAGTTTTGTTGAAGTCAGTTTCATGCAACGGGACATGCTAACCGTGCGGTTTTGGTTGCCCAGAATCCTTCGGAAGATTTCCTCCTGCAGCTTCCTGCCGGTGTATTCTCCGGGGGCTGCTCCGTGTCTCATTTTTTGTTCGTTTCCATTTGTATGGTCGATGACATGGTTGCAACAAATAATTTCCGCATCCGCATAGGTTTCGGAACGTCTCTCTGCCAGATGTTCTATCATTTCCTTTTCAACCCAGTCGTCACTATCGACCAGGCACAGGTATTCCCCCTTCGCGATGTCGACACCCGCCATCCATGCACTCATCAGCCCGCCGTTGTTTTTGTGCAGGACTGTAACACGCCCATCCTCTTCCGCGTACGCGTCACACATCCTGCCGGAGGCGTCCGTCGCGCCGTCATCCACCAGGATGATTTCCAGCAGGTCATAGGTCTGGTGCAGGATGCTGTCTACGCAGCGCTTCAGGGTGTCCTGCGCGTTATACACCGGTACAATCACACTGACCAGCGGTTTTTCCTTTAATCGTTCTCTGATCATTCTCTCCAGTACTGTGACAGCGCCTCGTAGATTGGGGCATTGACTTCCCTGTAATCAAAGCGTTTCGCGTTTGCGAGCGCATTCAGGGAATACCGTTCATAGTTGTTCTCTATTTTCTGTATCGCTTCCGCGATGGAATCCGGTGTGCCATCCGTCTTCTCCGCATCATCTCCGTAATGCACGGCTTCTCCAATCCCGCCCACATCCGTTGTGACAACCGGCAGCCCTAAGCTTTGTGCCTCCAGGATGGTCATGGGAAGGCCTTCGAAGCCGGAGTTCATGATCAGGATGTCAGATGCGCCAAGGTGTTCCCGCACTTTTTCCGGTGTAACGGCGCCGGTAAAGCGGATCCGTTCATTTCTTGCATAATGGATGAGGTTGTTGTATTCTTCTCCGTCCCCCACGATTGTCAAACTGTATTCCTCCGGCATGGAGAGCACCGCGCGGATGATGGGCTCGATGCCCTTGTTCAGGGAGAGCCGTCCCACAAAAATCATCCTGTGATGACTCGCTTCCCCGATGCTCACATCGTCCGGGCAGACAATGGAATTCACCACGCGCATGGTTTTCCCGTGGTGCTTTTGGTATTCCTCCTCGCAGGCTTTGTTCAGGACAAAGATGAGATTCATCTTCTTCACCATGTGCTTTAAGTATGCGTCAAAGCCCTTTAAGACCCATTGCTTGTCCTGATAAAACCGAAAGCTCTTGACCATCTCGAAATAGTTTTGGTGTGAGAAGGCGACATGCTGCGCCCAGGGGCACTTCACCATGAGCGCCGCGTATGCTTCCGGAGTGTTGATGTAGTTGACGTCATGCTTCCGGATGGCAAGCTTCCCGACATGCTTCAACATCCCTTTGACATACTGCACGCGGATGGACTTTGTGGTTTTGTTTAAGTCCTTTTCCCCCAGCATCACGGGATAATACTTTACCTTATGTCCGAAAAGATTCACGCGCTGCATGCGACCGATTGTTTCTTCGTCCAGTGTCAATCCCACCAGGATGATGTCCTTCATCCTGTCTGGGTGATTGTCCGCAATGTAATGCAGGAAGTTATGAATGCTTGTCAACTGCCCGCCAATCGGAAAGTCTGTGAAGTTGGAGGTGTCATATAAAAACAGTCTGCTCATGGTTGATCCTTATTCGTTCATCTCCGGATCAGTTCCGGGAAATAATAGCCCTCTCCCTTCCCTGCACCCAGCATGCCGCTCCAGTATGCGCCAAAGATGAGCAGCAGGAAATTCCTCCCAAGGTAAACGGATACCAGGTGCGCTTCGATAATGGTGTAAACGGAAAGAGATACGATGAGCATGAGTGCGAGCCCGTCTCTTCTGCGATAGCATTCCGCGATTAAAAACAAAACCATGATAACAGCGATTGTTGCGGGGACATAGCCGTACCAATAAAACAGCCGTACCCAGCCAAGGTCAAAGAACTGCTCCGCGCTTTGATTGGAAAAAGGCATCCATGTACCAATCCAGCCTGCATGGGTAGAATCGTTCCAAAACAGGTTTGAGATGCGCTCGCTTAAAGCTTTGTCCAGTCGTTGGAAAATCTGAAAGCCGGGTAATGTACCATACCACATCTCTCTGGTATAGACCGCAAATGCGACGGAAATCGCGACACTTGCAAGCGCTACAAGACCGCCCAGGGCGTAGGTGATTTTTCTGCTTCGCAGTCCGATATCCAGAAACTCCTGTCCGAATGATTTATGTTGGAATCTTGCAACCTCGTCCCGCTCGAGATCAATCTGCGGCGGATAGTGCATGATTACCGCCACTATAATCGAAAACAGGCACATAATCAACCCCGTCCGGCTGTCCGTCAGGTAACAAACAATCAAAGAAAGCGCCGTCAACGCGATGTATATATACCACCGCATGTATTTGTCAAACAGGTACAGTGCCATCAAGAGTAACATGTAATACATGCATTGCAGTGAATTCGGGTGACCAAACCCAAGTGTATAGCGTGTTGCCGCCCCGTCCGCAACGCGGTAGAGCTGCGTCACACTCATCTCTCCGAAGATGCCGGTGACCGCTAAAATCACAATGAGCAGACACCCCGCAAGCGTTGTGAAGAAGGCTGTTGCGAAGGTTCTCTTTAACGGGAGTCCCTTGCATGCCGCGACGAAAATTGCCACTCGGGTGATTTCATCTCTTCCCGTATAGAGATACGAAGTGATGCCCAGTGCAACCGCCAGCGCGATAATAATCCATTCCCTTGTGGTGTACTCTGTCATGAATACAACCAACAGGAAGACGATTGCGGTCCCACGAAACAGCCATGTCTCATACGGATTAATCAGGCGGCTCTTGTCGATGATAACCGCGACGCATTCTATGACCACTGCGATGTAGAACAGCGCATTGCGTATTTTTTCCATGCGATCCAACAACATGGTTCCATTATAATGCGAATCGCTTAAATGCGCACCTGTTCTTTACGGCGTTTGTTCTTTGCGGCGCTCCGAAAGCCTGCGTAGCTTCCGCACGGCCTTCCTGAAGGTACGTCCCACGCTTAAATCAAACCTTGCGCACAGCCGCCGAAGACCTGTGATTTCCGGCAGGATGAAGTGGCTGTACTGTTCTAAGTTATCGCGCAGGTACTGCGGATAGCTGTCATCAATCTCCACCTGTTGAAACGTTGCGTCGCGTCCGAACATGTCGCGTCCCAAAATCAGATGGTCGAGCGTTTCGCGCAGAACCTCCTCGTCGTTGTATTCCTGATGCGCCGCCGCCTTGACCTTAACACCGATCCGTTTCGCGACATTCAGTTCATGCTCTCCGCCCATATATCCGAAGTGCCAGCCGCCATTTTCCACGCGCACGCTCCGTAAGTCCGTCACGGGAACAAGGTCGCGCAGGCGCACGATGCCTTCCTTTGGAATGTTTAAGGTGCTTGTAATCTTTGTGCCCAACCACTTGCGTTCACGCACCGGAATCTCCGGGAAGTCACCCGTGATGGAAAGCAGGGTGCCGGAGGTCTCCACCATGTTCATGTAGGCGTAGCAGTTTTCCTGCGCAAGATGATAAACCTTTGTTTTGTCGAAGGTTTTGATGATTCCCTGAAGTACTTTCGGATTCGGTATCTCGTCGCAGTCGCCAAACAGGATGATGTCATCCTCCGTCGCGCCTTCCAGCCCCTCAATCAGGCGGTTTTTCTGGAAGTAGTCGCGTTCGTGTGTGCCCGCAAGGACCGGCGTATTGTCGACGACGATGTGCGTGATCTTGTGGGCAAAGGCTTTGAACTTGTAAGCGTTTTGTTGGAAGAACAGCTCCTTCGGCTCGCCCGAAAAGGTCATGGTGGCCTCCTCGATGACGAAGCGGTCCACGTACGGGTCCAGGATGTGGAGCCGCAGCTTTAACATATCGATTTCGTTGAAGAACGGAATGCAGTCGTAAACCATGGGTTCATTATACCCTATTTCATGCCGGGATGGCGGATCGGGCGGGTGATGTCCTTGAATCTTTTCCAGGGGCTTTTGAATTCCGGGTAGGCGGCGTTCTCGCCCCACCATTTATGGAAGGTGAAGGGTTCGATGCCTTTGTTTTCCGGCAGAGGATGCTCGCGGCCGAATTTCACCGCGGTTTCCAAGGGCGCCCAGGTGAGGCCGTCCTCTTCCATCCGGTCACGCTCCAGGCAGCAAAGGAAGATGTCCTCGTTGTAGAAGCCGTCGTAGGCGGGCCGCCAGGTGAGGTTGTGCCGCGCCGGGTATTCCATGAGACGCTTTGAGCGGATGGAGACGCTGTTGCCCACCTTCACGAGGCGTCCGGAGGCGGTGCGGTAGTTTTTGTCGTCTTTCGGCTCCGGCCACGGTGCGCCGATATAATCGTAGCGCAAAAACTCGTCCGACCACTTTTCCGGATGGATGACGAAGCCGTCCGCGTGGACAATCAGGGCGAAGTCGGTTTTGATGTGCTCGTGCAGCTCGTAAACCATCTTGTAATTGAAGGCGTCGATGGTGGTAAGCTTCGAGGTCTTGGAAAAGCGGATGTTTCCGGGCAGGTACCAGGGCCTGTGGTCGGAAATCAGCACCACGTCCCCGAAGGTGATGCCCTGCATGCTGTATTTGAGCGCCTGCACGGTCTCGTACAGGTTGACGCTCGTCATTGCCGCCAGGGTCACCCCGGGCAGGTGGATGGGTGTGGTCATAATCGGTGTTTTTTATGTTTTGTTATTAAAGTTGATGATTTTTTATGGTTTGTTATTAAAGTCGACATTTTTTTATGGTTTGTTATTAAAGTCGGCATTTTTTTATGGTTTGTTATTGTTTTAGATGAAATTTTATGGTTTGTCAATTTGCTCTATATTCACAGACAAAACCTCACAAACACATCGTCATGTACAGAGGAAGATATAAAATGTCGTCCTCCCGCCGCAAATCCTTTGTGTAAAGAATGAAACGCTCAGGCATCTTGAGCTGACGATACTTTTCTTTAAAGAAATCAAAGGACTTATGCGACTGATATCCGGAGGATTTCACCTCCAGGGGACACAGGCGTTTTCCGCGGACGAGCAGGAAGTCCACTTCGTATGATTTTTCTTTGGCGCTGCCCGCCGGTTGATGGCGAAGTGAATGAAAGTACAGACCATGACCGTTGCAGACAAGCATCTGGGCAATCATGTTTTCGATAATCATGCCCTGGTCGACACCTAACCTTCCGAACAGCAATGCCTTGTACAGATCATCCCCGGCTGTCTGTGCCGCACGCATGACCTGCGTCAGCAGAAGACCGGTATCGCACAAGTATAGCTTAAATGTATCAGGTTCCGCATAGAGATCAAGCGTGACCTCCGGCTTTGAGACGTTCCGGCACAGATTTCCAATCATTGCGGAATCGATGAACTGAATGTCGCCGAGATAACTGCCGAATCGGGCATTTTTGTCCACGGAAGCGAGCTTGAACTGCCGGTTGTGTGAACTGAGATTTGCGGGCAATGCCCTAAAGACCGCAACGGTCTTATCACTGCCGCCCTCCTCGCTCTTGCGCAGGTCATCCTCATACAGATCAAGGATGGTCCGTTTGACATAGTCAATCTCCTCGTAGGTACCGCCGTCGCTAAAACGCGCAACCGCCTGCGGCATACCGCCAACGGCCATGTACTCGCGGAAGGTTCGCGTGATCTTGCGGTGGATGCTGTCTCCAAACGGTCGCCGCTCTGAAAAAGCATTGCGGATCTCCTCCGCAGTCGTATGATCCCCGCGTGCCCACAGAAATTCCTCAAAATCCATCGGATACATCTTCAGCTTCTGCTCTTCCGACGGGATGATAATGTCCTTGACATTCTTTTTGATTGAGATCAAAGAGCCCGTTTCGATATAGTCATAGCGCCCGTCCGCAACCAGGTACTTAATCGCCTGGCGGGCGAGCGGGAACCGCTGGACCTCGTCAAAAATAATCAGGGAACGCTCCGGCATCCGCGTTTTGTTTTTCAGTAAAAACAGATTGCGGAAAAAGACATCCGGATTCCCGATGTTTTCTTCGAAGTTCTGTCGGATTTCCTGGCTTTCCTTGCCGAAATCCAGAAGCAGGTAGTCATCGTATTCGTTTTTTGCAAATGCCTCTACAATCGTGGATTTGCCGACGCGGCGGGCGCCTTCCAACATGATTGCAGTCGTGCCGTGCGACAAACGCTTCCACTCAAGCAGTGCATCGTAGATTTTACGTTGGAACATCATAGCCTGATTATATCACAGAATCCCGAAATTTAAAAATGTTTTTGGCCTAATTTTCCCGAAATTTAAAAATGTTTTTGGCCTGATTTTCCCGAAATTTAAAAATGTTTGCCCTCGCACGGGCACGGCACGGGCACGGCACGGGCAACACGACCATGGCACCCGCCACACATTTGATGTATACTGTCTGTATGGACATCAACGAAGTCACGGGAAACAGAATCAACCGCCACCCCTGGGAGCTGAGCCGCACCGGCGCTCTTCTGCGGGAGCTTGCGCCGTACATCGCGCCCGCGCACAGCTACATCAACGTCGGGGCGGGCGATTTATTTTTTGACAAAACCCTTTTGCGCCGCTATCCCGTACAGGAGGTGCATGCGGTGGACTTGGGTTACGAAGGGCGTTCGCCGAAGAGCTCCCGAATCCGCCTCTACACGCGTTTAGAGGACGTAAAGGGCCCTGCGGATTACGCGCTGATGATGGATTCCCTGGAGTACATGGAGGACGACCTTGCCTATATCAAGGCGCTTGCTGACAAGGTGAAGCCCGGCGGGTATTGCATCTTCACACTGCCGGCATTCTCCTTCCTGTTCTCCGACCACGACAGAATCGTAAAGAACTTACGCCGCTATGACCGGAAGGACTTCCATGAACTGATTGCGCAGACTGCCTCCCTGCACATCGTGAAGGAGCATTACTTCTATACCTCACTCTTTCTGGTGCGGTTTATCCAGAAGTTTTTCCATCTTTCAATCGACCCCGAACACAAGGTGACGACCGGCTGGAAGTACGGCCGCCGGCATCCCATGACGCTGCTCGTGCAGATGGTTTTGGATCTGGATTTCACCGTGAACAGGTTCTTCGGCGAACGCCGGATGCACCTGCCGGGGCTGTCGTTATTCGTGGTTTGCCGGAAATAGGAAACACGTGAGACCGGTTGTTTTTAATGCTTCGATGTCAAATACTCATAGCGGCGAATCTGCTGCATCACAACATCTTCCACCCGTTTCTTGATGGTTTTGTCGTAGTACTGTTCCGCCTCCAAAATGCTTGCCACAGACTGGTAGCGGAAGGGAAAGCGTATGGTAATGCCGTACAGCTGCTCCACAGCCTCTAAGATTTCCACGTGGTCCCGGGCAATTGACTTTGGTTTCGACTTGTCCATCAACCGGTAGACATCGCCATCCATAGGATAGTCAAGCGTCGTATCCGAAAGAAGCGATGCTCCATGATCAAAAAAAGGGCAAAGATGGTACTCCCCCGCCGGATCAAGAAGTACTGCGATGTTATGCATGTGCCTGTCATCATTCAGGAAAAAAGCATCGATTGTCAAAAGGCGTGCCAGATAGGGGCCGAATGTCGTAAGGTTTGTTAAGCGTTCAACCTCAAGCACCAGGCGCCGGATTCGCTCTTTGATATCGTCTGCGGCATAAATCACCTGATTCAGACTCGCTCCATGTTGACTTCGATAAAGACGTTCCAGTGTCAACAATTGCCAGTGTGGCGGTAAAAAGTTTTCACTGACACATCCGAGCAACCTGCGCTCGTGATACATGATTTCTTCCGTGGTATACCGTACAAAGGTGCCCTCTTCCAAACCCGTTTGCGCAAGCAGTTCCGATACAACATACTCAGACAGGCCTTCGTACCCCGCGTAGTCCGCTTTATACCAGTTGTTCTCATGACGCCACTTCAACTGGTTGCCCTTGGATGATTGCCTTGACGGCATGTTCATTTCTTTGGAAAAAAGTTCTACCATAATTTGTCGCCTACCGCTCAATCCGAATCCAGAACTCGTCTTCGGCCATGCGCCCTTCTGTTTTTTCTATGATTAGGAAAGGATCGTAAAACGGAAGATTCAGTTCGCGCAGAACCAGCTTCATCTTATCCCGGCTGCGCGGAAAACAACGGCTCTCTAAGAACTCCTCGTATTGCCCGTAGTCCGGCTCTATCACCGCTCCAAAGGCACGGAATTGCATGTCGTTTGTATAATTGCGTATTCTTACCCGCCTTGCCCTCTCGTCAACATCGATGATTGTACAAATGTAGTTGCGAAACATGTAGTACAGCCTGAGCGACCATTCTCTTTCAGGAACTTCGTAATAATCAACCAGCTCCGGACGCTCTTCCAGGATTCTGTACAGTGCCCTCACCGGTCCCGTAATCGTTCCGTTGCCATTTTCCCAATGCTCGATGGTTCTGAAAGATACATCTAAAAAAAGAGCCAGTTGCTTTCTGGTCATATGAAGGCGATGGCGCAACAAACGAATATCTTCTCCGGTCAGGTTTTCCGGAAACGCATAATCTGTGGATTGTTTCCTCATACTGATAGTATATACTAAATTTTAGTAGGAGTAAAGTAGGTTTCTTACTAAATTTTAGTAGAGTATTACATTTGTGGTTTTTCGGGTCACCCCAGCACAGCATACCACGCCGGAATCGCAACCAGAGAAACAATGGTAGAGAGCGCCGTGCAGGCGGCGGCAAAGGACGGGTCCTTATCGTATTTCAGAGCAAGAATCGCCGTTGTTGCGCCTGCCGGCATGGACGTTAAGACCACCGCCACATTTCGCACGAATGGATCCGTGCCCGTAAAATTGCACGCAAGAAGCACCAGAAGCGGAATTACCAGCAGCCGGATGACGGTATAGTAAACCGCGTCCCTGTGCCGGATGAGCTTCGGATCCATATCCGCGACGGTGCATCCGACAAGCACAAGCGATAAAAACGTATTCGCGGCACCGATGGTACTGAGGGTCTCCTCGATGAGCACCGGTACCGTCACCGGAACGATCATCAATAACAGCCCCAGCAGTGTTGCCACCACACACGGATGCAATGCCATTTGCAAAATACTCTTATTCCCCTTTTTTCCGGTGAACAACGATAGCCCGATCGTCCACATGGCAATGCGCAGCGGCAGAAGATACATGGACGACAAAAGCCCGCCTGCCGCACCGTAAAGCTCCGTCGCGACAGGGGTACCCAGAATGCCCGAGTTTGAACAGATTGTCGCATAACGTAACACCGTCTTGTGTTTAGGATCACACCACCCGTAGATGAATATTGCAGAAAAGTAACTGAACACCTGCAGGATGAGTGAAAGAAGGAAAATTTGAAAAAGCTGTTCCGTACCCGTATCCACAGAGGCATGGAAGAATGACGACAAAATGGAACAGGGCAGCACCACCTTCAGGATTAAATCCGTCAACATGGACTTACCTTCCTCCGTAATCGCGTTTCGTTTACGGAGGAAGGTGCCCAAACCCATTAATAGAAACAGTTTAACAACCAGCTTAACCTGTACTGCCACGCGGCACTCAAATCTCCTTACGCACCATAGAGTGCACCGCCGTCAACGGCTAAGATTGCCCCGCTGACATAGTCAGACGCTTCGGACGCAAGGAAGACAACCGCTCCGCTTAAATCTTCGGGCTTGCCCCATCTTCCCGCAGGAATCCGCTTTGAGATGTCCTTTGCCTGTTCCATCTTGCGCAAATCCTCTGTCAGCTCCGTTTCGTAATACCCCGGCGCAATCGCATTCACATTGACGCCCAGACCGCACCACTCATTGGACAGCGCCTTCGTCATTTGCATCACACCGCCCTTGCTGCTGGCGTATGCGGGAATGATCTTGCCACCCAAAAACGAATTCATGGACGCAATGTTGATGATCTTCCCCTTGCCTGCAGGAATCATGATTTTTGCCGCCATCTGGCTCAAGAAAAACATCGAGCTTAAGTTGACGTTGATGATCTGTTCCCACTTGTCCTCGGGATAATCAATTGCTTTGCAGCGATACTGCATGCCGGCGCCGTTGACTAAGATGTCCAATCTTCCGCCCAACAGCTCCACTGCCTCGTGAAAGCCTCTTGTCCTTGATGCCGCGTCGTTTAAATCCGCTTCCACCCCATACACTGCCGGAGCGGTCTCACCCAACTGCTTCGCGGTATCGTGCACGCTTGGCAGCACGTCATATAAAACCACCTCCGCCCCGCAGGTATGCAGGGCTTTTGCCATGCCGTAGCAAAGACCGGTATCTCTTCCCGCTCCGGTAACGATTGCCTTTTTCCCCTGAAGGTCAAAAGACTTCAAGCTGAATGAACTCACGGTAGCCTCCTTGTTACTCCTTTCAGTCGTAACCAGGAATCACGTCCGGCATTCCAGTGTGCTGCGCACAGCCGGCCGTGACACCCGGCTAAAGTTACCCGTTCTTACGCAGCTGCACAGCAAGTGTGCATCTGCTGTTTTGTTAAATCAGGATTGCACCCAGCGCCATGAGCGAGGTGACAATCCATGAGGATGCATAGTAAGCCATGAACTGCACGCCGGTATGGATGCCGAAATAGCTGTGCAAAAATCCGCCGAACAAACCAATCGTGATTGCGATCATGATGCCGATAAATCCCGCTTCGTAGAACGCAAGCATAACGATCAGACCGCAGAATGCGCCGATCAGGGCTTCGTGCGAAATGCTCTTAAACATCAATGCCGTCCAGGAACGTGCCTTATGCATTGCCACCGGATACGCGAAGATCGCGCCGCCAATCAATCCGATGATTGCGAAAATGATGTAGTCCGGCAATGTCAGATAAGAGGCAATGTTCGCTTCCAGCGTATAGCGCGGCTCACAGTTGAACAGGGGAGATGCAACACCGCTCGCCAAAGGACCGATGGGCATGCCGCCCAAACCGATCAACGGAATCAGCAATGCGCCCAGATAGGTCGCGTTCGACGCACCGTCCTGCACCACCAGACGGGTCGAAATTCTGTCATAAAGCTCCTTGCAGCGTCCGCCCGCAATCTCACCGGTGACAACCGTCATGCCCACAGGAGACATCGTGAAGGTGACCGTCGATAACGCGGATAAACCCGTGACCACACCAAGCTGCTTCTTTGTAACCTGCTTGAACGGATTCGGAATGAGCGGAAGCTTCTTGCGGCTGCTCTCGGGGGCGAGCCAGCATTCGCTAACCTGCTCCCTTGCCTGCTGCGCTCTCTTTTCGGGAACCAGAACTGTAAACAATTCATAAATCATGGGACCGATTGTGATGCCCATGAAGATGCAGATAAAGACTGTCTTTCCGGTGGTCTCCAAAGAAATCCGCTGCAATGCCTGAATCAGGATGGAGAACGGGATTAATGCGATGACCGCCGCCCACTTCGCGGAGCTCATATACGCAATGATAATTGCGCAGATTGTAAAGATTTGTCCGGAATAGGTTGCGATGAAGGGACCCAAGGGAGACAGAATCAGTGCTGCGATGATGCCGACACCGATACCCACAACCGTACCGATTACGGATCCGGTTGCCATCTTGCGCATCGCAACGTGAGGGATGCCCAGTCGCTTTGCAATGGAACAACCCGCCACCATGGGAACCGCCATCGTGGAACCCGGCAGTGCCGCCATTGCGGTCGGTATGGTATGCGATATCTGCATTGCCACAATAATGCCGATCATCCAAGCTAAGACCGCGCCATCCGGTGCGCCCGCAAGAACAACAACAAGCGTTAAGGGTGCCATCGTCGCCGTTTCATCCGTTCCGGGAATGATGCCGATAATGGTATAGAGGATTCCTCCGCCAACCGCAAATGCCAGTGCTATTAAAATATCCATAATCATTGGGTGCCTCCTTCCTTGGCGCTCGCCTTTTCACGGTACTCGGGTTTATAGTTTCTTGCGCCCTCCGGAATCAATGCAAGCAAGGACCATAATTCCAAATCTTCCATTTCCTGAATGGTGTCAGCGCTCAACGACTGCAAGCCTTCAATTTCTTCTTCCATCGTCATGCCTGCCATATCCAGGATTTCCTGTATTGTCGACTCTTCGAATCTGTCAACCACAACGCGCTTGGGTTTGAACATCCTCGCGGAAATGGTTGCACCGATAAAGCATCCCAGGATACCGGTCAATAGCGAATAACCTCTTGCCAAAGAGGCTTCCAGCGTTTCGATTCCTAAGAAGATGTGCCTTCCGGTCAAGAATCCGATCATCGTCAGCACAATACAGATGACGGCCGCCATGCAAAGGTGGGATAACACAACTGTGTCTCCCCACACCTCTGTATATGGCGCTTTTTGTTTCTCTTTCATGTAACCTCCTCCTTTCTTCTCATACGTTTTATCATTATTATTGCTCTGGGAATAAGATCAATGCCTTTTTGTGCAGGTCGGGATTGTCGTGCAAATCCGCAAACATGTCCGGCGCCTCCTCGAGTGAAATCCTGTCACTGATTAGTTGCTCCGGATTCTCGATGCGCCCTTCCTGCAGCATTTTGATCGTCTCCCCAAAATCCTGGTGTGAATAGTTCATGGAACCGATGATGGTTCTGTCCTTACAAACAACGTCGTGCATATTGATGGTCATTTCCTGTTGTGAAACACCCACCCAGATACTCGTTCCTGTCGGGTGCAGTGCGCGGATTGACTGGTTGACCGCAGCTTCCACGCCGACCGCCTCAATGGTGATGTCCGCAAGTCTTCCGCCTGTTATCTTCGTTAGTTGTTGCACATAATCGCCGGAGGGGTCGATGACCGCATCGGCACCCATTTCGATCGCCGTATTGCGTCTTTCCTCACTTACGTCACTCACGATGATTCTCTTCGGCTGCATGTCCTTTAACATTTTTAAGATGCACAGCCCGATTGTTCCGCCGCCGATCACCAACACGTTTTTGTCCCTGTAATCCGAAAGCTTGTGCACCGCCGTGTATGCAACCGTAAGCGGTTCAATGAGTGCCGCCGTTTCAAAGGAAAGATTCTCCGGCTTGTGATAGAGCATGTTTTCTTTCACGGGAACAAACTCCGCCATCCCGCCATTCACATCCATCACGCCCAGGAGCGTACGCTGAGCGCACATCTGGTTCCTTCCGGCTTTACAAAACTCACATGTGCCGCACGAGTCGATGGGCTGTGGAACAACCGCATCACCAACCTGAAATGACTTCACGTTTTCACCCACGGCCTCCACTGTCCCCGAAAGCTCATGTCCCATGATGACGCCCGGTAAGCGTCTTCCGGTGATGCCCAGCCAGCCGTGCACATCCGAACCGCAAATTCCGACAGCACGCACACGAATCAAGACCTCATCATCCTTCGGCTCCGGCTTCGGGGCATCTGTGACTTCCAGTTGTTTTGGTCCAAGATATCGAAGCGCTTTCATTTGCCCTCACCTCCTGTTGTCAAACCGCTTCCTTTACCGCCTTACAGATACCCTGCGCGTCAATCCCGTGTCTTGCCATAAGCTCCTGTTCTGTCATGCCTTCGCAGAAGACGTCCTCCACACCCAACCGGATGACCGGCTTCGGTGTTTTTGCCGCGATTGACTCGCAGACCGCCGCACCCAAGCCGCCGATAACACTGTGATTGTCGACCGTGATTAAGACATCGTGTGTTCCGGCAATCTGATGCAGAAGGTCCTCGTCAATCGGTTTAACGGAGGCCATGTGCACATGGGTCACCGCAATCCCTTCTTCCTGCAGCATCCTCGCCGCCTCTTTGCCGGAGGCCGTTGTAATGCCGCTTGTGATGATGGCTGCCTTCTTTCCGGCGGCGGAGGTCGGTGCAAGCGTAAGCACCGTTCCCTTGCCCCATTGGAAGGTGTAATCCTCTTCAAACAAATCCGGCAGCGGTCCCTTCGGTACGCGGATATAGACCGGACCGTCAGTCGCAACCGCAGCACGGATTGCTAAAGCCATTTCGGTTCCGTCCGAAATGTCCGCAATTTTCATGCCGGGCATTGCCCGAAATGCAGCGAGGTCCGCAATTGAGATGTGGGTGCCTCCGTTGATGCCGCTGGAAACTCCGGCATAGGTGCCCAGAAGCTTGACATCCAGTTCGTTATAGCAAACCGTATCCAGACACTGGTCGCTTGCTCTGGTTCCCAAAAATCCGCAGAACGTGGATACAAAGGCACACTTTCCCATGCTCGCAAATCCGGCGGCGATACCGACCGCGTTCTGTTCCGCGATTCCCGCATTGACATGGCAATCTGGAAAGATTTTCTTGATATCGTCCGATCCGGCAATCCGCATCAGGTCGATGTCGACCACAACGATGTCTTTGTTCTCTTGCATTAATTCCTGCAGGGTGTTTCCGTATACTTTCTTTACATCCTTCGTTCCACTCATGCGCTCCACCCCTCTTCCATACCAAGATCACGATAGCCCTGTTGTAACTGTTCTTTGGTGCAACTCCCGCCGTGCCAGGTGGTCTCATTCTCCATGAAGGAAATGCCTTTGCCTTTCACCGTTCTTGCAATGATGACAACCGGCTTGTCCCGGATTTCCTTCGCTGCCTGATAGGCGGCGCGAATCTGATCAAAATCATGTCCGTCCTTCACCTCAATCGCGTGCCATCCGTATGCCTCCCACTTGTCCGCAAACGGCTCCAGGGGCATTACTTCGTTGACATCACCGTCAAACTGCAGTCCGTTATAGTCCACCGCGGCAATCAGGTTGTCAAGCCGGTACTTCGACGCGCTCATGGCAGCTTCCCATATCTGTCCTTCATTGCATTCTCCGTCACCGAGAACGGCATATACGCGGATAGTCTTTTGCTCTCTTTTCGCGTACAACGCCATCCCGACGGCAACCGACAAGCCCTGTCCGAGTGATCCCGTGGACACATCCACGCCCGGAATCCGGTGCTTGTCTGCATGCTTGGGCAACATCACGCCGTTTTCGAAAGCGGCGATCCGTTTTCTCGGGAGGAACCCGCATTCCGCCATCACACAGTACAGACCAAACCCGCCGTGACCTTTTGATAAGACAAAACGGTCTCTGTCCGGCTTTTCGGGATTTGCGGGATCCACCCTTAATTCTTCACAATAGAGATACGTCAATAATTCGATCTCAGACAGGCATGCCCCGTAATGGCCGCTGCCCAGCTTGCCCAAGGAGTAAAAAAGATTCTGTCTGGCAGCCAATGCTGTTTGTTCCAAGTCACGATTCATCGCGTTCTCCTTTTCCTGTTATGAGCTGAATTTTTCAAGCAGCTCCTTTGCATATTCCGCATTTACCTTCTTTTCGGAAACCATCGCCTGAACAATCTTGTCCGCAATCTCACCCTTTGCGCCGATGGTGTTCGCGATATTTCTGGCATGTAAGGACATGTGACCTCTTTGCACGCCTTCCGTTGCGAGCGCCTTTAAGGCAGCCATGTTGTTGGAAAGTCCGACCGCCGCGATAATTTCCGCAAGCTCCGCAGCCGTTTTGACACCCAGCATCTTAACCACAACGCCTGCTGCCGGGTGAATCTTTGTCGCGCCACCCACAAGACCGACCGCCATGGGCATCTCGATCATCCCGATCAGATCTCCGTTCTCGTCCTTCTCCCATGTGGTCAGGGAAGTATAGCGTCCGCTCCTCGCCGCATAAGAATGTGCGCCGGATTCAATCGCGCGTGTATCATTGCCGGTCGCAAGAACAACCGGAATGATGCCGTTCATAATGCCCTTATTGTTGGTTGCCGCACGATACGGATCCGCTGCGGCGAATGCGTATGCGTTAATGATTTTATCCACGACCTCTTCGCCGCCAATCTCTTCCTTTTTGAACGTCGCACGTGCCGTTACCAGTCTGTGGTCCGCAAGGTTTGAGAGAATACGCAGCTCCGCCGTGCCACCGGTGATTTCCTCCAAATAAGGCGCCACCGCCTCCGCCATTGTGTTGACCGCATTCGCACCCATGGCATCCAACGTGTCCACCAGAAGATGCACGATGACCATCTTGCCCACAATGGAGTCAATGATGCGCACTTCCACATCACGCACACCGCCGCCGAACTTGACCAGCGTCGGGTCCTTTTCATTACAACGCCTGATGATTTCTTCCTTGTGCTCTAAGATGATGCTCTTTGCCGCATTCGGTGCCGCAATCCCCAGTAACTGAATCTGGGAAATCATAACCGTTCCCAGGGAATGCGCGGTGAACCCGCCGCCGGCGCGCGCCATCTTTGCGGCATTGGAGCAGGCAGCGATGACGCTGGGCTCTTCCGAAACCATGGGCACAACCATTTCCTTCCCATTGATGATGAAGTTGATTGCAACGCCCAGCGGAAACGAGAAACGTCCGATCACGTTCTCAATCATGTGATCCGCCTTGTCCATGTCAAGCGAATTCGCGTCCTGCAGGATTGCCTGTTCCTCTTCGCTGATGCCCGTAAACTCCGCGACCTCCTTCATGCGGTCGTCCACGGACAGTTTGAAAAATCCGGAATACTGACTTGTTTTCATGACATTTTCCCTCCTACTTTCTTAACATGCGTCTTATTCTTTCATGGAACTGGTGAAGGAATGTAACTCCCTACCCAGAATCCGTTCCACCATTGTTGCAATCTTGCGGCATTTCATCTCGTCGATGCCGCTCTCAATCTTCATCCGGTTGACCATCGTCACAAAATCACAGGTCTCCACAAGACCGGTCCGGCGTGTATCGAAGTAATACTCTCCGATTCCTTTGACCGGCGTGCGGTCCACAATGTTCGCAACCTGTCCGCCAATCCCGCCAAGTGACACGTCGAACATCTCGATGCCGGCCTCCATTGCCGCATAATAGGAAGCCATCCCCATACCGCGGATATCATGGACATGATAGCTGTGTTTGCTTCTGTCCGGATACTTTTCCAATACATGGGAGAAATACTCAAATGTGATTGCCGGGTCCGCGATTCCGTCCGGATCCGAATGCTCGATTTCATCAAAGCCGATATCAAAAATGCGATCCGCAAATTCATACGCCTTGGACAAAGGCATCTCACCCAAGTACGGGCAGCCGAAGATTGTCCCGATGTTTGCAAAGACCTTCTTCACGCCATGATCCTTTAAGAACTTCACATTCTTTTCCGCCTCCGCGAAGAGCTCCTCATGCGTGCGGTTCATGTTCTTTTTGGCGTACGCCTCGCTCGTCGCCAACTGTCCGCAAAGCACACGGTCAATCTGTGCGCCCTGTTCAAGCGCCTCGACGGCACGCTCACAGGCTTTTGTGTTGAGCGCCAAAACCGTGTATTCCACGTTCTCATTCTTCGGCAGACCCTTTAAGACATCCTCAATGTCCTTAAACTGCGGTACGTATTTCACATGACTGAATGTACCCACTTCAATCGAAGTGAATCCCGCGTCAATCAGCTTGTTGACAATCCAAAGCTTCGCATCTGTAGAAACAAAC
>JAFSRL010000082.1 GCA_017446125.1 Lachnospiraceae bacterium | reverse complement strand
CATACGCTCGATGATATCCTTCAACTCCTTCTTCGTGACCATGTAGTCCACTTCCAGAAGCAGCGCGTTTTCCTTCTTCGAACGGTCGACAAATCCCAAATCCTGCGGGATGATCTCGTTGAAGAGGAAGCGTCCCAAGGTCGACTCGATGATGCCGTGCGCCTCCTGGCCGTTGTTGTATTTCTTCTGCACCTTGACCTTAATCTTGGTCTGTAAGGTGATGTAACCGTTTTCGTAAGCGAGGATTGCCTCGTTCACGTTCTTGAACGCCTTGCCTTCGCCCTTTGCGCCCTCGCGCATCTGGGTTAAGTAGTAGATACCCAGAACCATGTCCTGCGTCGGGACCGTGACAGGGCCGCCGTCCGAAGGCTTTAAGAGGTTGTTGGGCGAGAGCATCAAGAACCGGCACTCTGACTGCGCTTCCACGGAAAGCGGAAGGTGGACCGCCATCTGGTCACCGTCGAAGTCCGCATTGAACGGCGTACATGCCAACGGGTGCAGGCGGATTGCCTTACCTTCGACGAGGATGGGCTCGAATGCCTGGATGCCCAGTCTGTGCAGTGTGGGAGCGCGGTTCAACATCACAGGGTGCTCCTTGATGACGTCTTCCAAAACGTCCCAGACCTGCGTGTCAAGGCGCTCGACCAGCTTCTTCGCGTTCTTGATGTTCTGGGAAATCCCGCGGGACACCAGCTCCTTCATCACGAAGGGCTTGAACAGCTCGATCGCCATTTCCTTGGGAAGGCCGCACTGGTAAATCTTTAATTCGGGACCGACCACGATAACGCTACGGCCGGAATAGTCGACACGCTTACCCAAGAGGTTCTGACGGAAGCGCCCGCTCTTCCCCTTTAAGAGGTCGGAGAGGGACTTCAGGGCACGGTTGCCGGGGCCCGTGACGGGACGTCCGCGACGGCCGTTGTCGATTAAAGCATCGACCGCTTCCTGCAGCATGCGCTTTTCGTTTCTTACGATGATGTCCGGCGCACCAAGCTCCAACAGCCTCTTTAAGCGGTTGTTGCGGTTGATGATGCGGCGGTATAAGTCGTTCAAGTCAGAGGTCGCGAAACGACCGCCGTCGAGCTGCACCATGGGACGTAAATCCGGCGGAATGACCGGAATGCAGTCCATGATCATCCAGGACGGATCGTTGCCGGACTCGCGGAATGCCTCGACCACCTCCAAGCGCTTGATGATGCGCTGGCGCTTCTGGCCGGTCGAATTCTCGACGCCGTCCTTTAACTCCTCGTATTCCTTTTCCAAATCAAGCGTTAAGAGCAGCTCCTTGATGGACTCCGCGCCCATCCCCACACGGAACTTCGTGCCCCACTCTTCGCGTGCTTCCTGGAATTCCTTTTCGGAAAGCACCTGCTTGTACTCTAAGCTCGTTTCGCCGGGATCTAAGACAATGTAGGAGGCAAAGTATAACACCTTCTCCAGAACGCGCGGGGAAAGATCCAAAATCAAACCCATGCGCGACGGGATGCCCTTGAAATACCAGATGTGCGAAACGGGTGCCGCAAGCTCGATGTGGCCCATGCGCTCACGACGAACGCTCGCCTTGGTCACCTCGACGCCGCAGCGGTCGCAGGTCACGCCCTTATAGCGGATCTTCTTGTACTTTCCGCAGTGGCATTCCCAGTCCTTGCTGGGTCCGAAGATCTTTTCGCAGTAGAGACCTTCGCGCTCGGGCTTTAAGGTACGGTAGTTGATGGTCTCCGGCTTTAAGACCTCGCCGTGGGACCACTCCCTGATCTTGTCAGCGCTCGCGAGTCCGATTTTAATTGCGTCGAACGTCATGGGCTGGTAGATCTGCCGGTCAAAGCTCCGGCCGGTATTGATCTCATTCAGTGCTTTATTCATTGTAGAATCAGACATTGATCAAACCTCCTCATCTGCGGAAACGGCGTACATATCCTCTTCGCTCTCTTCCGGCTCATCATACTCAAGCTCACCGTCTTCGGAGAAGCGCGTCTTCGAGAAGCCGGCCTCTTCGAAGGACTCGTCCTCGAAGCCGCGGCTGTCGCTGCCCATCTCGTAGCGGTAATCCGTATCCGAATAGTCGACGCTCTCCATGATCTCGACCTCGGTGTTGTCTTCGCGTAAGACCTTGACATCTAACCCTAAGGACTGCAGCTCCTTCAACAGAACCTTGAAGGATTCCGGCACGCCCGGTTCCGGGATGTTGTCGCCCTTGATGATTGCTTCGTACGTCTTGACGCGGCCGATCACGTCGTCCGACTTCACGGTCAGGATTTCCTGCAAGGTGTATGCCGCGCCGTACGCTTCAAGCGCCCACACTTCCATTTCACCAAAGCGCTGTCCGCCGAACTGTGCCTTACCGCCTAAAGGCTGCTGTGTGACCAGCGAGTAAGGGCCGGTCGAACGCGCGTGAATCTTGTCGTCAACTAAGTGGTGCAGCTTTAAGTAGTGCATGTGGCCGATGGTCGTGGGTCCGTCAAAGAGCTCGCCCGTGCGACCGTCACGCAGCTGTACCTTACCGTCAGAGTGAATCGGGACACCCTTCCAAAGCTCCTTGTTCTCCTGATGCTCTTCCAGGTACTTCATGAGCTCGGGGTGTACCACATCCTTGTACTTCTTCTTAAAGTCATTCCACGGCGTGTTGACATAGTCATTCGCCATTTCCAGCGTATCCTGGATGTCCTCTTCGTTCGCACCGTCAAAGATTGGGGTCGAAACGTTGATGCCCAGCGCCTTCGCGGCAAGCGAAAGATGGATTTCCAGAACCTGACCGATGTTCATACGGCTCGGAACGCCCAGGGGGTTCAACACGATATCCAGCGGGCGACCGTTCGGTAAGTAGGGCATGTCCTCGATCGGAAGGATGCGGGACACGACACCCTTGTTGCCGTGGCGGCCAGCCATCTTGTCGCCGACGGAGATTTTTCTCTTCTGCGCGATATAAATGCGTACCGCCTGGTAGACACCTGGGGAGAGCTCGTCGCCGTTTTCTCTTGTGAACACCTTCGCGTCCACGACGATACCGTATTCACCGTGCGGCACCTTTAAGGAGGTGTCACGCACCTCTCTTGCCTTCTCGCCGAAGATGGCGCGCAAGAGACGCTCTTCCGCGGTGAGCTCCGTTTCACCCTTCGGGGTGACCTTGCCGACTAAGATGTCGCCTGCACGGACCTCCGCGCCGATGCGGATGATGCCGCGCTCGTCAAGATCCTTCAACGCTTCGTCACCGACGCCGGGAACGTCGCGTGTGATTTCTTCCGGTCCCAACTTCGTTTCACGGGCTTCCGCCTCATACTCTTCAATATGAATGGACGTATAAACGTCGTCGCGTACCAGACGCTCCGAAAGCAAAACCGCGTCCTCGTAGTTGTAGCCTTCCCAGGTCATGAAGCCGATGAGCGGGTTCTTTCCAAGACCCAGCTCGCCGCCCGCGGTCGAAGGACCGTCCGCGATGACCTGACCCGCTTCCACATGATCGCCCTTGTCGACGATGGGGGTCTGGTTGTAGCAGTTACTCTGGTTCGAGCGCTGGAACTTGCCCAACTGGAACTCGATCTTTTCGCCGTCGTCCGCGGTCATCTTGATGACGTTCGCGTCGACGTACTCGATGGTGCCCGCCTTGTGCGCGACGCAGCAAACGCCGGAGTCCGCAGCCGCCTTCGTCTAAATGCCGGTACCCACGACGGGTGCTTCCGTCGTCATGAGCGGCACCGCCTGACGCTGCATGTTGGAGCCCATGAGCGCGCGGTTCGCGTCGTCGTTTTCAAGGAACGGAATGAGCGCCGTTGCCACCGAGAACACCATACGCGGGGAAACGTCCATGTACTCAATCAATTCCTTCGGATATTCCGAGGTCTCGTCCATGTAGCGGCCCGCAACACTCTTACGCACGAAGTAACCCTTTTCGTCGAGGGGCGTGTTCGCCTGCGCGACGTGGTAGTTATCCTCTTCGTCCGCGGTTAAGTATTCCACCTCGTCCGTGACGCGCGGGTTCGCGGGGTCGCTTAAGTCAACCTTACGGTAAGGCGCCTCGACGAAGCCGTACTCGTTGATGCGCGCGTAGCTTGCGAGCGAGTTGATGAGGCCGATGTTGGGACCTTCCGGGGTCTCGATGGGGCACATGCGGCCGTAGTGTGTGTAGTGAACGTCACGGACCTCGAAACCGGCACGGTCTCTGGAAAGACCGCCGGGTCCCAGGGCGGAGAGACGTCTCTTGTGCGTCAGCTCACCCAAGGGATTGTTCTGGTCCATGAACTGCGATAACTGGGACGAGCCGAAGAATTCCTTGACCGCTGCCTGTACCGGCTTGATGTTGATCAAAGACTGCGGGCTCACCTCTTCCGCGTCATGCGTTGTCATGCGCTCACGAACGACTCTCTCCAAACGGGAGAGACCGATGCGGTACTGGTTCTGCAAGAGCTCACCCACCGCGCGGATGCGGCGGTTGCCCAGATGGTCGATGTCATCGTCATGACCGATCTTGTACTCAAGGTGCATGTTGTAATTAATGGAAGCTAAGATGTCTTCCTTCGTCACATGCTTCGGAATCAGATCCGCAGCATTCTTCATGATGGCTTCCGCGAACTCTTCCGGATTCTGCGCATGCGCGTCGATGATTTCCTTTAACTTCGGATAGTAAACGTTCTCCGTAATGCCCAGCTCTCTGGGGTTGCAGTCAACGTAGTGTGTGATGTCGACCATCATGTTGGAAATGACACGCACATTGCGCTCCTCACCCTGTAAGGTGACGAACGGAATCGCGGCGTTCTGGATTCTGGTCGCGACATCGCGCGTTAACTTCTCACCGGCGCTCGCCAGAACCTCGCCCGTGATGGTATCCACAACATCTTCCGCCAGAATGTGACCCGCGATGCGGTTGCGGAAGTGTAACTTCTTATTAAACTTGTAGCGGCCCACGCGCGCAAGATCGTAGCGGCGCGCGTCAAAGAACATGGCGCCGATGAGTGACTCCGCACTCTCAACGGAGAGCGGCTCGCCCGGACGGATCTTTCTGTAGAGCTCCAAAAGACCCTCTTCGTAGTTGGTCGCCGAATCCTTTGCTAAGGACGCCATAATCTTCGGCTCCTCGCCGAAAAGATTGATAATCTCTTCATTCGATCCCACACCCAGCGTACGGATTAAGACCGTAACAGGCACCTTACGGGTTCTGTCAACGCGCACGTAGAAGACGTCGTTGGAGTCGGTTTCGTACTCTAACCACGCGCCGCGGTTGGGAATCACCTGGCAGGAAATCAGTTCCTTTCCTAATTTATCGAAGGTGACATCGTAGTAGATGCCGGGGGAACGGACTAACTGGGAAACAATGACGCGCTCCGCGCCGTTGATGACGAAGGTTCCCGTCTGTGTCATTACAGGCAAATCGCCCATGAAGATTTCGTGCTCCGTGATTTCGTCCTTCTCTTTATTATGAAGTCTTACTTTCACCTTAAGGGGCGCGGCGTAGGTCGCGTCTCTTTCCTTACATTTCTCAATAGAATACTTGATTTCGTCTTCGCAAAGCTGGAAGTCGATGAATTCCAGAGAGAGCTTGCCTGAATAGTCGTCGATCGGAGAAATGTCGCGAAAGACTTCGCGCAAGCCGTCCTGTAAGAACCAGCCGTACGAATCCTTCTGCACTTCGATCAGATTCGGCATTTCGAGGACATCCCTTTGGCGGGAATAACTCATACGCCTGTTCTCTCCGGAACCAACCGGATGTATTCTGTTTTTTTCCATGTAATCCACCCCGTGTACGTGTACTGTTGACAGTGACCGTCGAATCGCTGAAAGCGTGCTTTGTTTTGCTTGATTTTTCGGCATTTTTTGCTGAAAAATGGGCGCAAAAAAGCAGGGTTTTCGACAATAATGCAACGTATATGATAACACAAGCCGGAAAGGGGTGTCAAGAGAAATTTTAAAGAATTTTGAAGCGCTAATTTTTAAATTTTGAAGCGCTTATCAGGACAGTTGCCCCCGCTCGTCAGGATACACTGCGTGTATATTCCTCGCAGGGGCATCCGTCCTGAACGCGCTGTTGAAATTGTGAGATTACTTCCTCGAGAACTTTGAAATTTATTTCAAAGTGACCTTCGCGCCTTCCGCCTCGACCTTCGCCTTGATGTCGTCTGCTTCTTCCTTGGTTGCGTTCTCCTTGATCATCTTCGGAGCGCCGTCGACTAAGTCCTTCGCTTCCTTCAGACCAAGGCCCGTGATCTCGCGGACAACCTTGATGACCTTGACCTTGTTCGGGCCGACTTCCGTCAGCTCAACGTTGAACTCAGTCTTCTCTTCGCCTGCATCGCCGCCTGCGCCTGCGCCTGCCGCCGCTACGACAACACCCGCCGCTGCGGATACGCCGAACTCTTCCTCACATGCCTTTACCAAGTCGTTTAACTCGATGACGGTCAGTTCCTTGATCGCATCGATGATTTCCTGTGTGCTTAATTTTGCCATTACTATGATTCTCCTTTCGTAAATTTACGTTCTTCGAAACACCTCATCCACCGCAAGCGGTCCCCCTTCCCCTCGAGGGGAAGGTCAGTAGGCTGTCCCGATTCTTATGCTTCTGTTGCTTCTGCAGGGGCCTCTGCTGTTGCCTCTTCTGTAGATTCTGCGGGAGTTTCCACAGAAGCTTCCCCTTGAGGGGAAGCTGTCTCCGCAGGAGACTGATGAGGTGTCTCCTCTGCAGTTGCCGCCTCTGTGGTTGCTTCTGCTACAGGTGTCTCCTCCGCAGTTGCCTCTACTGCTGCTTCTGCCGGGGCTGCTGCCTCCTCTGCCGGTGCTACCGCGGGAGCTGCACCGCCTTCCTCCTTCTGCTCCGCGATCTGCTTGACGACGCGTGCAAAGTTCGCGATCGGCGACTGCATGGAGCCGAGCAGCTTGCTCAACAGCTCATCTCTTGACGGGATCGCGGCGATTGCGCCGAGCGCATCCTTGTCATAGAACTTGCCTTCCACAACACCGCCCTTGAGCTCTAACGCCTTCGCCTTTTTCGCAAACTTGACGAGCACACGTGCCGGCGCGGCAGGATCGGTGTCGGAAACCGCGAGCGCCGAAGGACCTTCCAACAGGTCTAAGAGCGGCTCGAACTCGGTGTCCTTGAACGCAAAGTTCATCATGGTGTTTTTGTAGACCTTATAACGGACGCCTTCCTTACGCAGCTCTCTGCGCAGCTCGGTGTCCTCCGCAACGGTCAGGCCGCGGTGGTCTACCAAAACGGCTGCCTGCGCATCCTTGACCGCTTCCGCGATCTCCTTGATCACAGGCTGTTTCAATTCGACTTTTGCCATTTGGTTACTCCTTTCCTCGTAGGTTCTACGATAATCTTTTTCTGTCGCAGGAACTCTCCGAGAAACTTTTTAAAATAAGTAAGCCCCGTTCCGAAGAACGAGGCTGCATCAATCATACATCCATGATCTGCATCAAAAGGACT
>JAFSRL010000010.1 GCA_017446125.1 Lachnospiraceae bacterium | reverse complement strand
TGACGCGCCCTTGCGCAGAGGCCTTCCGACGACACAGGGCGTATACGGCAAGAACATTGCCGTCTATACGGGAGACTTTCTCTTAAGCCGTGTTCTGTCGGCGCTTTTGACGGAACAGATGAACCGCTCGGGCGAGGTGATCGCGAAAGCGGTGGAGGCGATGTGCTTAGGTGAAACCGCCCAGATGCAGGCGCGGTTCGACGCCGGGGTGACGGAGGAACAATACCTTGGGTTCATTCGCGGCAAGACGGTGGCGCTGTTTAGCGCAGCGTTTTTGATCGCGGGGATTGAAAGTGGCGCGTCGGAAGCGCTGTTGGAAAAATTAGAGGAGCTGGGTGTATGCTTTGGCTACGTGTTCCAGCTGCGTGACGATCTGTTGGATTACATTTCCGAAGACACAAAAGAAGGCAAGGCCGTGCATGCGGATATTAAGGCGGGCTACTATACCCTGCCGCTTATCCGTGCGCTTGCGGGCGAAAGAGGAGAGGAACTGCGTTCACTTTTGGAACAGGTGAACGCGCTCGACAACGCGGATGCCGCGGTCAGTGACATCCTGCGGATCCTTAAGGAGCAGGGAGCCTTTGAAGAAACGAGGGAACGGATTGTTTCTTACGCGAACAGGGGACTGACCTTACTTGCCGAGTGTACCGACGTAGAAAAGGCGTGCAGGATCGCGGATATTTTGCGATGGCTCGCAGAATTGGAGTGAATGATGGAGCAAAAATCTTTAAATGCCCGTCTGGCATTACAGCTTGCTGCGCCGCATACCTGGGCGGCCAGCGTGACACCGGTGCTCTTGACCGGCGCGATCGTGTACAGGGACTATGGAAACCTTAACACGGTGCTCTTTCCGGTACTCTTACTGATCTGTATCCTCATGCAGAGCGCGGTCAACACCCTCAATGATTATCATGACATAATAAGCGGCGCGGACACGAAGAATGACGCCGTGGAGGAGCAGGACGCGGTCCTTGTCTACAACGACATTGCGCCGGTGAAGGCCCGGAATCTGGCCGTTCTGTTTTTGGCGGCCGCCGCACTTTTAGCCGTTTATCCCGTCGTGCACGGCGGGTGGAGGGTGCTCGCAATCGGCCTTACGGGAGCGTTGATCGTCGTTTTGTATTCGGCGGGCCCCAAGCCCTTATCCCACCTGCCCGTGGGCGAAGTGATCTCCGGGTTTGTGATGGGCGGCCTGATCCCGCTTGGCTGTTACACGGCGCTGACAGGCGTATTTTATCCCGGCATCATGGGCGCGACACTGCCTGTTGCTTTGGGCATTGCCTTCATCATGCTCACGAACAACACCTGCGACGTGGACAAGGACGTAAGGGCGGGGCGCAAGACGCTGCCCGTGCTTTTGGGCAGGCCAAAGACCCTCGTTCTGTACAAGATCCTGATGTATGCCTGGGTCACGGTGATGGGCGCTTACATCATCATCTTTTTACCCAGATTACGGACGCTCACCGTACCGGGAACGGTTCTGGCGGCCCTGGCCCTCATCGTCTTCCATGTCGGGATGATTCTGTGCTTCAAACAGGCACGCCTGATTAAGGACGCGTTGAAGCGGCCGAAGCTGATGAAGCGGGTTTCCATGGCCACGTTTTTGTACGGTGTTTCTCTTTCGCTTGCCGCGTATTGCGTGCATTTACAGTTGTGATAATGACGAGAAACACCCGAAAAAACCATGAAAAATTGTAAAAAACGGTTGCCGTTGCGCTTCTTTTTATGTAAGATAGAAGTGCTGACATTTATTTAACGACCCAAGAACAAGGAGGATAGGAATGAATATTTTGGTCTGCATCAAACAGGTGCCGGATACGACAGAGATCAAGATCGATCCGGTCAAGAACACGCTTATCAGAGACGGCGTGCCTTCCATCGTCAATCCGTTTGACGGTTTCGCACTGGAAGCCGCTGCCCGTATCAAGGATGAACATCCCGACACGAACATTGTGGTTGTGTCCATGGGACCGCCCCAGGCACAGAATGCCTTAAAGGAATGTCTCGCGATCGCCGCGGACAAGGCGTATCTGGTCAGCGGCCGCACGTTTGGCGGCTCTGATACGCTCGCGACATCGTACATTCTCTCCCAGGCAGTGGCGAAGATTGAGGAGAAGGAAGGCTACAAGTTTGATGCAATCTTCTGCGGCAAGCAGGCGATTGACGGCGACACCGCACAGGTGGGACCGGAGCTTGCGGAGCACCTGAACCTGCCGCAGATCACCTACGGCTTAACCTGCGAGAAGACCGATGACGG
>JAFSRL010000009.1 GCA_017446125.1 Lachnospiraceae bacterium | reverse complement strand
TGCTTGACTCCGGCATCGACATCCGTCTGGAATGTAAGAGTCTGATCCGTAAGGCGGCAAGAAATGACAAAAACAGCGGCGGCCTGAAAACCGGCAACAAACCGGAGGATGACGGTATCCGCATGAACGGCATCGTTTACGCGGGCTATGCCTATTACGGATGGTATGCCGACAAGGATTATTTAAGCGACACAAAAGTGCATGTGCTGGTGACATTTAAGGAAGTAAATGGTAAGCTCTCATATTACGCGAATTCGTCCGTGGGCATCACGCCGCAGGATGTACGGTAGAGTTTCCCGGTTGAAAGGATAACAGAGCGTATACGCAAAAGCCGGGCCGTTTCCCGTTTGTAAAAATGGCAGCCGCCGTGATACAATAATAGGGTTAATTTGACGTTATGATTCACGGGCAGGAAGCTGCATGGCTCAAAAAAAGAGAACAAACCCGACGCGTGTCCTCCTTGTCGAGGATCAGGATATCACCGCGAAGCTGTTTGAAACGTTTCTGACAGCTTCCGGGAGATACCTTGTGGCAGGCATCCTCAAAAACGCGGATATTGCCCCTGCGTATTGTGCCAAAGAGGGTGTTGAACTTGTCCTGATGAATGTCTATACCGAGCTTGGCGCGAGCGGCATTGAGGCTGCGGCTGCAATCAAACGGGATCATCCCGCCATCAGAATCGTTATCATCACATCCCTTCCCGAAGTCAGCTACATCAATCGCGCGCGGGAAGCGGGCGTTGACAGCTTCTGGTATAAAGAGGCAGGAGACGCCGCGCTTTTAGAGATCTGCGACCGCACGATGGCGGGGGAATCGGTCTATCCGCCGGGGACGCCGCCGACGCAGCTTGGTCTCATCAAGAGCACGGAGCTGACAGACAGGGAACTGGATATCTTACGAGAGCTTGCGCGCGGCTCCACAAACAATGAGATCGCGCAGCGTCTCCATCTTTCCGTCAATACCGTAAGAGATTACATGAAGATTATGCTGTCGAAAACCGGCTTTCATACGCGCACGGAAATCGCCATCCGCGCAAGAGAAGCGGGTCTTGTAATTCCGGAATGAGCATCTTCCGACTGTTCGGACAACGTGAGGAAACACCATGAAAACCATTCTTCTGGTTGACGACGAGAACATCAATCATATCCTGGCAAAACGCATCGTGCGCGACGTATACCGCCTGGAATCGGTCTACTCCGGCGCGGAAGCGCTGCAAAAGCTGCGGCAGGAGCTTCCCGACCTGATCCTGATGGACATCATCATGCCCGGAACGGACGGCTTTGAAACCTTCCGCCAGATCAAAGAGAAAGGGATCTGCCCGGACGTGCCCGTGATTTTTGTGACCGCAAAGGAAGACGACTCGCTAAAGGAAAAATGTCTGCAGGAAGGCGCCAGAGCCTATGTAACAAAGCCGTTTTCGCCAACCGCGCTGCTTAAGACACTTCAGGAAGTCCTGCATGATGAATGATAAACCCGGGGGAAAACCGGATTTGGCGGACCGTCTTCGTTTACGGGAAGAAGAGATGCGTGAACGGGCAAGGCTCTATGACATAGCGTTAAGCGAAACGGGAGACCGTCCGGAAACGATCTGTAAGCTGCTGTCCTATTGCAATACCTTATCCGGAAATACGCATGAAGAAGACGTAAAACAAAGGAGAATCCTCGCGGTCATCGGTCTTCTCGGAGCATTCGTTAAGCGTCGTGCAAATCTGGTATTGCTGGCGCACCGGCCCGACACGCTGTCGCTTTCGGAGCTTCATTTTTGTCTGCGGGAGTCCAACGAGGCGCTTGCGCTGATTCCCGTCTCCACGGTATATACAAACGATGTATTTGAAGATCATGCCGTATCCGCACGTGTGATGATGCGTGCGTATGACGCGTTTCAGGATACCGTTGAGCAGGAACTGGAGGAGATGGAAAATGAAGAAAAACAAGGGAG
>JAFSRL010000081.1 GCA_017446125.1 Lachnospiraceae bacterium | reverse complement strand
CAGGTCCAAATGTCACCTTGGGAAGCAGGTGACATTTGGACCTGTCCCTTTTGTCATCTTATGCTTGACATACCACAGATAGCTGTCATATAATGATTAGGCGCGTGAAAACGCGCCTGTTTGATTGATTGGTATTTAAGGAGGAAAGAACCATGTCCATTTGCCCGAAGAATAAATCGTCGAAGGGTCATCGCAACCAGCGCAGAGCGAACTGGAAGATGACGGCACCGACCCTCGTAAAGTGCTCGCACTGCGGCGCTTTGATGCAGCCCCACAAGGTCTGCAAGGCTTGCGGCTACTACAATAACAAGTCTGAGGTTGCGGTAGAAGCGGAATAATGAAGGAAGGCTCTTCGGCGCACGCCGCGAGAGTCTTTTTTTACGCGCATTTATAAACGGAATAACGACAATATAATAACGTGATATCGTGCGTATATCGACGTTTTTTCCTTGCTTTTTCCCGAGGTTTCTTATATATTTTATAGGTAGCGTTTGAATGGGAAAATCCGTTTACGTCCGAAGGGACGGGAGGGGTGAAATGGGAGAGATGACGAACGTAGCGCTTGACGCGATGGGCGGCGACAACGCGCCCGTTGAGATTGTCAAGGGCGCGGTGATGGCATTGAACGCCTCCGACGCCGTGGCGGTGACGCTGGTCGGAGACGAGAAACAGATTAAGGATTGCTTGAAGGATGCGACTTATGATGCGTCGCGTCTTTTCGTTGTTCATGCGACGGAGGTGATCGGGATGGCGGAGCCGCCGGTCATGGCGGTCAGAACGAAGAAGGATTCCTCCCTCGTCAAGGCAATGTATCTGGTGAAGAACAAGGAGTGCGACGCCTTTGTTTCCGCGGGTTCAACCGGCGCGATTCTGGTGGGCGGCCAGGTTATCATCGGCAGAATCAAGGGCATCGAGCGGGCACCCTTGGCGCCCTTCATCCCGACGGAGAAAGGCAATTCGCTCCTGATTGACTGCGGCGCGAACGTGGACGCGAGGGCGAGCCACCTCGTACAGTTTGCCCGGATCGGATCCATCTACATGGAGAAGGCATACGGCATCAAGAACCCGACGGTGGGCATCGTGAACATCGGGGCGGAGGAGGAAAAGGGTAACGCGCTTGTCAAGGAGGCGTTTCCGTTGCTCAAGAACTGCCCGGAGATCAACTTTATCGGAAGCGTCGAGGCAAGGGACATTCCCGCGGGCGCGGCCGATGTCGTTGTGTGCGAGGCCTTTACCGGCAACGTCATCTTAAAGATGTATGAGGGTGTGAGCAAGTCGTTAATGCGCATGATCAAGGGAGCGCTTATGAGCTCAACCACGGCAAAGCTGGGCGCGGCGCTTATCAAGAAGCCCTTAAAGGAGACCTTAAAGGCGGTCGACGCCGAAGAGGTGGGCGGCGCACCCATGCTTGGATTGAACGGTCTTGTCGTAAAGACGCACGGCAGCACGCACGCGGAAGGCATCAAGAACGCGATTTTGCAGTGCGTGACTTTTCAAGAGCAAAACGTCGGAGAACTGATCAGAGCAAGGCTGTCCGACGAATAAAGCAAAAGATAGGAGAGGCAATTATGGAACTCGAAAAGTTAAAGGAAGTCATTGCAAACGTATTAAGCGTGGATCCGGAGGAGCTCACGATGGAGACGACGTTCTCCGAGGATTTGGGCGCGGACTCACTGGATCTGTTTCAGATTGTGATGGAGTTGGAAGACGCGTTTCATTGCAAGATTGAGCCGGAGAAGACGGAGCACATCAAGACCGTGGGCGAGGCGCTCGATCTGATCAAGACCACGCTCAATGCATAAGGAAATCGATTCACTCGCTGCGGCCATCGGCTACCGCTTTCGGGATGAAAAGCTCCTGGAACAGGCGGTGACGCACTCCTCGTTTTCGAATGAGAGAAAGCTGGGCAAGAGCGGCAATTACGAGCGGCTGGAATTTTTGGGCGACGCGGTTTTGGAGCTCGTTTGCAGCGCGCATCTCTTTGCGTATTATCCGGATAAGCCGGAAGGCGAGCTGACGAGAATCCGGGCGTCCCTTGTCTGCGAGCCCGCGCTGGCGTTTTGCGCACACAATCTATCCCTTTCGGATTACATCCGTCTGGGCAAGGGCGAGGAAGCGCAGGGCGGAAGAGAAAGAGAGTCCGTCATCGCGGATGTCATGGAAGCCATCACCGGCGCCATCTATTTGGACGGCGGGTTTGAGGCGGCAAGAGATTTCATCATGACCTTCATCCTGAACGACATCGAAACCAAGGGGCTGTTTTACGACGCGAAGACGGTCTTGCAGGAGACGGTGCAGGGCGAGGGTATGGGCAAGCTGGAGTATAAGCTCTTGCGCGAGGAAGGCCCGGAGCACAACAAGCTCTTCACGAGTGCCGTGTACCTAAACGGCGAAGCCATCGGTGAGGGGACAGGAAGAAATAAAAAGACCGCGGAGCAAAACGCGGCGCTTGAAGCAATACAGGAACTCAGAAAAGGAAATTAGTCATTTATGTATCTGAAGAACATCGAGGTACAGGGTTTTAAATCCTTTGCCAACAAGATCAATTTTCAATTCCACAACGGCATTACCGCAATCGTGGGCCCCAACGGTTCAGGAAAGAGTAATGTCGCGGACGCCGTGCGCTGGGTGCTCGGGGAACAAAGCTCCAAGCAGTTGCGCGGCTCCTCCATGCAGGATGTCATTTTCTCGGGAACGGAAATGCGCAAGCCCTTGGGGTATGCGTATGTTGCGATTACCCTGGACAACTCGGATCACTCGCTTGCGATTGATTTTGATGAGGTCACGGTGGCGAGAAGGCTCTACCGTTCCGGCGAAAGTGAATATCTCATCAACGGCGCGAACTGCCGTCTGAAAGACATCAACGAGCTCTTCTATGATACCGGTATCGGTAAGGAGGGCTATTCCATCATCGGCCAGGGCCAGATCGACAAGATCTTATCCGGAAAGCCGGAGGATCGAAGGGAGCTGTTTGACGAGGCGGCCGGTATCGTGAAGTTCAAGCTGCGCAAGGATACCGCGGTGAAGAAGCTCGAAAACGAGAAGGTGAACCTGACCAGAATCGCGGACATCATCGCGGAGCTGGAAAAGCAGATCGAGCCCTTGTCGAAGCAGTCGGAGACCGCGAAGATTTATTTGAAAGCGAAGGAAGAGTTAAAGACCCTCGACGTCAATATGTTCCTTTTGGAGAACGCACGCTTAAAGGAGCAGTTGGAAGCGGCAAGCACAAACTTTGATACCGCTTCGAAGGATTTGCAGGACATCACGAACCGCTACAACGAGATCCGCACGGAGTATGACCGCGTGCAGTCCGCCCTGGAAGCGCTCGATACGGAAATCAACCTTGCAAGGGATAACATTTCCGACGCACAGATCCAGCGGGAAAAGTTGGAGGGTCAGATCGGTATCCTGAATGAGAAGATTAATGCGGCGACCGGAAACGAGTCGCACTTCAAGACGCGGATCGAGAGCATTCAGGAGAGCATCGCGGAAAAGGAAAAGGAAAAGGAAGAGGTCCTCGCAAGAAAGTCGGAAATCGACAATCAGTTAAACGAGCTCTTATCCTCGCAGGAGTCGGAGACGAAGCGCCTGGAAGAAATTCAGGAAACGCTGCGCAAGACGACGGAGGAGATTGATTCGCATAAGGAAACCATCCTGAAGGTATTGGATGAGCGTGCCGGCATCAAGTCGCGTTTGAGCTCGCTCTCCACGATGCGCGACCAGAACAACATCCGCAAGGCGGAATTGACCAGCAAGCTTGTGCGCGCGCAAAGCGACGAGTCCAAGCAGGAAGAAACGATCAAGGCGTTAAAGGAAATCTTCGACAAGGTTTCCGCGGAAATTGATGAGATTACTTCGCGCCAGAACGAAGCGGACAATTCGCTGGCACAGATGAAGTCAGACCTTGCCGCACACGACGAGGTTCTGCAGAAGGCACAAAGCGCCTTCCATCAGGACAATTCCAAGCTGGAAGCCTTGCGCGGCATCGCGGAGCGCTATGAAGGCTATGGCGGCAGCGTCAAGCGCGTCATGGAAAAGAAGCATGAGGAGAAGGGCATCATCGGCGTGGTCGCGGACATCATCAAAGCGGACAAGGAGCACGAGACCGCGATTGAGATTGCCTTGGGCGCCAGCATCCAGAACGTCGTCACGGAGGATGAGGCGTGCGCGAAAAAGATGATTGCGTACCTAAAGGAAACACAGGGCGGTCGCGTCACCTTCCTGCCGCTTGATTCCATCCGCGAGGCACAGGAATTAAAGGCGCAGGATGCCTTGAAGGAAGAGGGCGTTTTGGGCCTTGCGAGCGAGCTGGTGCACACGGACGCGAAGTACACCGCCGTTGCGGAATCGCTTTTGGGCCGGATCATTGTCGTGAACGATGTCGATCACGCGACAAGGATTGCCCGTAAGTATAACTACACGCTGCGCATCGTGACACTGGACGGAGAGCTGTTGACGCCCGGCGGCGCAATCAGCGGCGGACGATTCAAGAACGGTTCGAACCTCTTAAGCCGCAGGCGCGAGATGGAGGACCTCGAGAAGAAGATCGAGGCGCACAAGAAGGCAATCGCGGAAGCAGAAGAGGGCATCGAGAATACAAAGAAACGCAGGAACGAGCTGCGCGAGGAAATCGAGAAGCTGCGCTTAGAGCACCAGAACAAGGTTTTAGAGCAGAATACCGCGCGGTTAAATGTGATGCAGGAAGAGGAAAAGAAGAAGGAGAACGAGGGCAGCTATTCTTCCCTGAAAACGGAAAGCGAAGAGATTGAACACCGCTTGAAGGAAATCGGCAGCGAGGAAGAGGAAGCAAATGCGCAACTGACGGACTCCGAGGAAACGGAGAAGAACAGCTCGGAACGCATCGCGGCGCTTGAGGAAGCGTTAAAGACTCTGCAGGAGGAGGAGAGCGACCAGACCCTGAAGGCATCCTCCCACAACGTCGAAATTGAGACCTTAAAGACCAAGCAGGGCTTTGAACAGGAAAACATCAACCGTATCGATGAGGAGATCGCGCACCACAAGGGGAACCTCGACGAGGTCGAGGAATCCTTAAAGACCTCACAGACGGATTTGGAGCAGAACAAGATTGACATCGCCACCATCCGCGAGACGATTGCCAGAAGCATCGAGGTGCAGTCGGAGAACGACATCGCGTTGAAGGAAAAGACGGAGCAGCGCAATGAGTTGAGCGAAAAGCAGAAGTCCTTCTTCACGACCAGGGAACAGCTTTCGGAGCAGATGAGCTCTCTGGATAAGGAAGTGACAAGACTCACGGCGCAGAAGGAACGCTTCCAGGAGAACATCGAAAACCAGATCAACTACATGTGGAACGAGTACGAAATCACGCTCTCGGACGCGGCGGAAATGCGTGACGAAAGCATGACGGACTTAGCCGCAATGAAGAAGGGCATCGGGTCGCTGCGTGAACAGATCCGCGGTCTGGGTGATGTCAACGTCAATGCGATCGAGGATTACAAGAATCTGATGGAGCGCTACACGCTCATGAAGACGCAGCACGACGATCTCGTGGAGGCGGAAAATCAGTTGCGTGAAATCATCTCGGAGCTGGACGAGAATATGCGCAAGCAGTTCACGGAGCAGTTTACGAAGATCAATACGGAATTCGACCACGTCTTCAAGGAGCTCTTCGGCGGCGGAAAGGGCGCGCTGGAGCTTGTCGAGGAAGAGGATATCTTAACCGCGGGCATCCGTATCATCGCGCAGCCTCCGGGCAAGAAGCTGCAAAACATGATGATGCTTTCCGGCGGTGAAAAGGCGCTGACCGCGATTGCCTTGTTGTTCGCCATCCAGAACTTAAAGCCGTCACCGTTTTGTCTTTTGGATGAAATCGAGGCGGCGCTTGATGAGAATAACGTCACGCGCTTTGCAAAGTACCTGCACAAGTTAACGAAGGACATCCAGTTCATCGTGATCACGCACCGGCGCGGCACGATGGAAAGCGCGGACCGCCTGTACGGCATCACGATGCAGGAGAAGGGCGTCTCCGCACTGGTAAGCGTCAATTTGATTGATAAGGATTTGGAAGACTGATGGGCTTTTTTGACCGCTTAAAAAACGGACTGGCAAAGACCAGGGACAATATCGTGGGAGGTCTCGACAGCGTCTTTTACGGCGCGACCGACATCGATGAGGATTTTTATGACAGCATCGAAGAAACCCTGATTCTGGGGGACATCGGTGTCAATGCCACCAGCCGCATCATGGATAAGCTCAGGGAGCAGGTGAAGGAGGAGCATATCCGCGAAACCGCACGCTGCAAGGAGCTTTTGATCTCAAACATCCGCGAACAGATGAAAACGGATGAGACGAGCTACCGGTTCGAGCAGGAAAAGTCCGTAATCTTTGTAATCGGTGTGAACGGTGTCGGGAAGACGACGAGTGTCGGAAAGCTTGCCGGTCTTTTGAAGGCGCAGGGAAAGAAAGTGTTGATTGCCGCAGCGGACACCTACCGCGCCGCCGCGACGGAGCAGCTTAACGAATGGGCACGCCGCGCGGATGTTCCCATCATTACCGGAAAAGAGGGCGCGGATCCGGCGAGTGTCATCTATGACGCCGTGAACGCGGCAAAGGGACGCGGAATCGACATTTTGATTGTGGATACGGCAGGACGGCTGCACAACAAAAAGAATTTGATGGAAGAGCTTGCGAAGATGAACCGCATCCTGGATAAGGAGCTTCAGGGCTTTTATCGCGAGAACCTCATTGTTTTGGATTCCACGACGGGACAGAACGCGCTCGCACAGGCAAGGGAGTTCGGGGATGCCGCGGACTTGACCGGCATCATTTTAACCAAGATGGACGGCACCGCAAAGGGCGGCATCGCGGTTGCGATTGTTTCGGAATTGAACATTCCGGTGAAGTACATCGGCGTCGGGGAAACGATGGAGGACCTTGAGAAATTCAAGCCGGATGAATTCGTGGACGCTTTGTTTCAGTTAGACACAACGGGAGAGGACAACGGGGAGAACAATGGACAAGAAGGAACTCTTAACACTTAAGGCGTTTGAAGATGCGTATGAAAAGGTGGGACAGGTAACGCTGACCACGGAACTGATTTACTCTGATTACTTCAGTGCAATCGCGCACGCAAAGGTTTATTTCAAACCGGAAAATTTACAACGGACCGGCGCCTATAAGGTGCGCGGCGCGTACTACAAGCTTGCGACCATGAGCGAAAAGGCACGCGAAAAGGGACTCGTCACGGCGTCCGCCGGAAATCACGCGCAGGGTGTTGCGTATGCCGCCGCGGCGTTTGGTGTTAAGGCGGTAATCGTGATGCCCACAACCACACCGCTTATCAAGGTGAACCGCACAAAGGATTTGGGTGCGGAGGTCATTCTGCACGGCGACGTGTATGACGACGCGTACAAGATGGCGCTTCGCGTCGCAAAGGAAAAGGGGCTCACCTTCGTGCATCCCTTTGACGATGCTGCGGTTGCCACGGGACAGGGCACCATCGCGATGGAAATCGTGAAGGAGCTGCCCACGGTGGACTACATCCTGGTACCGGTTGGCGGCGGCGGACTCCTTGCCGGGGTTGCCGCGTTTGCGAAGCAGTTGAATCCCAAGATTAAGGTAATCGGGGTGGAGCCCACAGGCGCCGCCTGCATGAAGGAATCGCTAACAAAGGGCAAGGTCATCACCTTAAAGAATGTGAATACGATCGCGGACGGTACCGCGGTCAAGACCCCCGGAAAGGAAATCTTTCCTTACATCAAAAAGTATGTGGATGACATCGTCACGGTTCCGGACGAGGATCTCGTTGCCTCCTTCCTCGACATGGTGGAAAACCACAAGATGATTGTCGAGAATTCCGGCCTGTTGACCGTGGCTGCCTTAAAGCAGCTTAAGGTCCGCGGGAAGAAGGTGGTGGCGGTGTTGTCCGGCGGAAACATGGATGTCATCACGATGTCGTCCGTTGTGCAGCAGGGCTTGATTCTGCGTGACAGAATCTTTACGGTCTCCGTGCTCTTACCGGACCGTCCGGGCGAGCTTACCCGCGTTTCCGGCACCATCGCAAAGGAAAGCGGCAACGTCATCAAGTTAGAGCACAACCAGTTTGTTTCGATCAACCGCAACGCAGCCGTGGAGCTGAGGATTACACTGGAAGCCTTCGGCACGGAGCATAAGAATCAGATCATGAAGGCGCTCGAAAAGGAGGGCTATCGCCCCAGACTGGTGCGTCCCACCTCGGAGATTTTGATTTGAACAACGAAAGCTACTACGCAAAACGGCATACGCAGAGCCTTGTTGCAATCGTCGCGATTTCCATGATTGCGCTGTTGACGATTACGCTTTGCATTGTGCTGGTCGTGCGCAATGCCGCCACCGCAAGAAGTGAGGCGGCGCTCGCGGCGGAGCTTGAGAATTACACCGCGCAGGATGTCTATCCGGCGGGCCGTGTGCAGGAGTTGACAAACACCGCAAGGGAAGAGGGCAGGACGAGCGTATTAAACCAGATCCGGCGTTCCTTGGAAAACGGCGAAGGGACCAACAACATGATCCGCTCGCTCTTTCCGGACAAGCTCATCGTTGCGGACGACGGCAGGTATTACTTCTTCGAGATGAGTAGCGTACTGAAGAAGCACGGGTTCGACAAGGACGATTTCGGCAAGGACGAGAACGGCTTTGTCCATTATTATGAGAACGGGCTGCAGGACAAGGGCATTCCCGGTATCGACGTTTCGCATCATCAGGGCGAAATTGACTGGGAGAAGGTCGCTGCCGCCGGCATCGAGTACGCCTTCATCCGTGTGGGCGCAAGGGGCGCCGTGGAAGGACAGATTTTCTTGGATGATTACTTTGAAGCGAACATGGCGGGCGCCAAAGAGAACGGCATCAAGATCGGAGTCTATTTCTACACGCAGGCGATTGATGAGGCGGAGGCTGTCGAGGAAGCGGAGTTTGTGATCGAGCAGTTGCGTGACTATGAAATCGAGTATCCCGTCGTGTATGACTTGGAGCAGTCGGAATACACGACGGCACGCACGAAGAATGTCACGAAGTCGCAGCACACCGCAAATACGAAGGCGTTTTGTGAACGAATCAAGCAGGCCGGCTACACACCCATGATCTACGGGAATATCAAGACGTTTACGCTGCTTCTGGATGCGGAGGAGGTGATGGAGTACGACACATGGATTGCGTACTACAACCTGCCGCAGTATTATCCCTATGAGTTTCAGTTTTGGCAGTATTCGTCGACCGGCAAGGTGCCAGGGATTGAGACGAATGTGGATTTGAATATTCAGGTACCGGAGGGTTAAGTCTGAAGGTCAGAGTGGTTTTGCTTTACGCGCGCAATCGTTGCTATGAACCAAATGAGTTACTGTGAAAGAGGCGGGAAAATCATAAGGCTTTGGAAGAAGCGCAGTTTCTGCCAGAACAAAGGCGAATATTATTATGCTTCGGGAGGCGTTTGGAGATGAAAAGATTTTCGGACGCGGAGATGTAGTTGAACTCCTGGGCATCACAGAAAAGCCGGCATCTACATTGCTTGGAAAAATGTATGCGCTCAACCTGACAGAACGGATTACGGGCGCCGGAAAAGGGAAGTATCGTTTTATTGTATAATGCCGCGTGTATTGAGGAGAACTTCGAATGGCAAGGCGAGGTTTTACGCTATGTTTTCTATTTTTGGTCGTATCTTTTCTGCTTTTATCTTGTGGAAGAACACAATCGTTTGTGACGGTTGATCTGTATGAGTATCAATGCGATGCCAGAAATGCTTATTGTATCTACAATCATTATTGGAATAACAACATATTGCTTTTGCGGTCTAAATGCTATCAAAAAGACGGAGATGTTTTTGAACCACATAATTCTACGACGGTCATAAGCAGTGCACTTAAAGGTAGAAAATCGTTCTGTCAATATGAGGAATCTGTTATCATTCGTGAAAGAGATGACTGTATCGCACTCTATAACTGGTCAACAAATTCATATAATACAATTCAATTGACACCCTATTTCACATACATTCTTGATTTTGTTGTTTGCGGGGATAACCTTATATGCACCGGAAGAGGAACGAAGGGAGATGTCGTTGTAAGTGTTAATCTTATCAGCTTTGCTGTTAATGAATTGGATATTGGAACAATGACCATTCTGCCCGGGATTGTTGTCGGAAATAATGATGATGCTATGTTCTTTGTTATAAAGGAACATGATGTTTGTTGCATGTCAGTAAAAAAAACATGCCCCGGATTATATGTGCAATAACACCTTATGATGCAAATAAGAACTATGCGATTAGTTCCATATATAATGGGATTATTTTCTTCAAATCCTATAACAGACAGTTTGAGGATAACGAATCCTATTACAGTTTTGATATAATGGAAAAGCAATTAGATGTATTGGAAAAGTCGGATGATACAGTAGAAAAAATCAGGATTGATGCGGAGAATCGAACCTATATCATTCCTTGGGATTTCAATAAGGGTATAGGAGACTTGCATGAACAGGATGATACCATAAGTGTTATTAATCGTGAAAACAAAAAAGAACACAAGGCTTTGATTG
>JAFSRL010000080.1 GCA_017446125.1 Lachnospiraceae bacterium | reverse complement strand
TGCGAACAGATGCCGGCGATGATGCCGACGGTGTCCTTGCCCACGACTGTAATTACCACTCTGTCCATACTTGCTCCTTCGTCGTCCTTAAATTTAAACCTCTATAACCTCACTCACTCCGCTTCTGCTTGCGACATACAGCGGGAAGTCGTTTCCGTGATACGCGGTATTTCCCATTTCGATTGCCAGCCGCACCGTTTCGTACGCGAGCGCCGGATAGTTGTTGTGCTCACTCAAGTGCCCCAACAAAATTCCCTTTAAGTGATCGTGCAGAAGATGATTGAGCAGCGCCCCGCTTGCCTCGTTCGACAGATGTCCCTTGTCGCCCATGATGCGCTGCTTTAGGGGGTACGGATAGGGACCCGTCTGCAGCATGTTGAGGTCATGGTTTGCCTCCAGCAAAAGCGCATCCATTCCCTGCAAACACTGCACGGTCGTTTCGTCAAAGCAGCCCATGTCCGTCGCCACGGCGACCTTTTTCCCGCCGGCAAAAAAGCGATAGGCAACCGGCTCCAACGCGTCATGCGAAATCCTCATGGGCTTAACCAGAATGTCCTTGACCGGCACATCCTCTTCCGCACGGATATCGAAAAACGTACCGTCCTCTTGAAAGCGGGGCAAAAGAGAAGCGGCTGCATTGTTGCGCGCAAAGCTTGTCGCGACGCCCTCCTTTGTTCCGTTCGTCAAGTAAACGGGAATCTCATACCTGCGTAAGATGGTGTGCAGCGAAGCGATGTGGTCCGAATGCTCATGCGTTAAGAAGATGGCATCGATGTCGTCCAAGGACAGGGACAGCGAATTCAGTCCTTCCTCAATCCGTTTTTTTGAGCAGCCCGCATCGACCAGAATATGGGTGTTGTCGGTTCCGACATAGGTGCAGTTCCCGTTGGAACCGCTTGCAAGAGAAACCAGTCTCATTTTGTATTCTTCCAATAAACCTCAATCCGGTCACCGGACTTTAGCTTCTGCATGTAATCCGGTGTCAGACCGTTCAACTGTGTGACAATCGCGCGTCCCTCGGACTTGGTCAAATCAAAATCGATATAATCAAACACATCGACAAAGACGTATTCCGCCTTGCCGCGCAGTGTGATGGGATCGCCGTTGACAATCACGTTCATGTCGTGCATGATGACGGGCTTTATGGGTGCGGTCTCGCCCCTGACAAGATCCTCCTTCGGGATGTCGCCCGCCATCGTGTGCTCATCGTGCAAATCCTCCTCTTCCGCATCCGGAAGATCCTCGTACCCGCCGCCCTTCGCGTCTAAGTCCTTATAGTAGTCCATAATCATTTCGGACTGCTTCTTGAACTCGATCTTGAAGTTCTCATAGACCGGCGTGTCCGGCGTCGCCTTTTCGTTGTTGACGATGATGACCGTGTCCTCGTTGATTTCGATGTCGAGAAGCTGTGCGATCTGTGCCGCGGTATCGTAATCGAGCACGCGGATATCGTCATTCGGTTTGATTTCGTAATAACCGGTCTGCAGCTCGCCGCCCACGGTTGCGAAGCGGCTTGCCTCGATGTTGAGACCGTTGACGTTGACCATGAACTTCGACTTGTATTCCGGAAGCGAATTGATGTCCGCCTTGCCGGGTGCGCCGGCGGTCGACGCCTTGATGTCGATGATGTCGTTTGCGTGAATGCGGGCATGCAAATCCGCGGGCTGACCGTTCAAGGAAATGACGGCGGGCTCGCCGGGCTCGCCCCTTGCGACACGCTTTTCACCGTTGACAAAGAAGGTCAGCGCCTCGCCGCGCTTCGGGAAAAGATCCTCGTTCGGGAAGTCCTCCTGCATGGCAACATCAAGGATGGCAAGCTTCCCGTTGTCATACATCTTGATCTGATGTCCGTTGAAGGAAACGTATACGAAGTTGTTCGCTTCCTGATAAAAGCTCAGGCAGATACCCAAGGGTGTTACGAGCTTTGAGTCACGCACGATGCCGTCGTCGTTTAAGAAGGTGATGTCCTTCATGACCTCCTCGCCGCGCAGCGCGACACGCTCCTCCGGAAGCCCCATGTATTTTGCGATAGACTTTGTGTAGCCGGGGATGGTTCCGCCGCCGCCCACAACAAAGACCGCGCTGACCGGCTTGTCGCCGTTCAACTGCCGGATGCGTTCCGTTACCTCTCGCGCCATCTGGTCGACAAGAGGCTTAATCGTGCGCTGGATTTCCTTTGCGGAAATCTGCTTCTTCAACCCCATGATGTCCATGTAGGTGACCTTGTCCTGCGTGGTCGCGGCAATCTTGATTTCATCGGCGCCGTTGAAATCGACCAGGCAGTGCTTCGCGATGGCTTCCGTCAAAAAGTCACCGGCGGTCGGAATCATGCCGTACGCCATGATGGTGCCTTCATCCGTGATACAGATATCGCTCGTACCGGCACCCACATCGATGAGGGCTAAGTTCAGCATGCGGAAGCGCTCCGGGATTGCGACCATCATCGCCGCAATGGGCTCTAAGGTCAGGTTCGCGACATGCAACCCCGCACGTTCGCACGCCTTGTACAAACCGTCCACAACGTCTTCGGGCAAAAACGTCGCGATGAGCTCGACACCCACCTTGCCGGCGGTGTGCCCCTCCAGGTTTCCGATCTGGTATCCGTTTAAGTAATAATGAATCGTGGAATACCCGACAAGATAAAAGGTCAGGTTGGTGTTGTTGTGTAAGAGGAATTCCCGGTACGCCTTTTGTACCGCGTTGCTTTCGAGGTTATAGATGTCCTCGTTCGTGACCTCTCTCTGGTCGACATACTCGTCATCGTAACGCGACTCCACGGTCTTTAACACACGTCCCGCAGCCGCAATACACACATCCGTCAAGTGAATGTCCGTTGCCTTCTCCAGCTCTTCCTTCACTTCCTGAATGGTCGCGCCCACCATGCCGATGTCGTGAATCTGTCCGTCGAGCATCGCCCGCGTCTCATGCAGCCGCACCGACTGCGCGAGCACCACCAGCTTGTCGTTCTTTAAGTACCCGACCGTGCCGACAACGCTGCGCGTGCCGATGTCGAGACCGAATACCACCCGTTCGTTAAACTGTTCTTTCACTCCTCTTTCCCCTTACGTAACGTTTCTATATGTTCTGCGATCGTTTCGCATGCATCCTGCAACGCGCCGGAATTGTCGATGATAAAATCCGCGCCCTCTTCAAACGCTTTTTGCGTCAACTGCTGCGCAAAAATCCGGTCAATCTTCTCATCGTCGTAACCGCGCGATTCCTTCAAGCGGTTTCTGCGCACATCCTCGCGCGCAAAGACGTACCACATTTCATCCACTATTTTACCATATCCTGCCTCGATTAAGAGCGCGGCTTCAACGAACAAAAATTCGTTCTCTCCCGCGGCGCGCTCTACCCTGATTGCCTCTGTCACATAGTCAAAAACCGCCGGGTGCAGGATGCCGTTCACCGCCTCCAAAAGCGCTTCGTCAGAAAAAATTTTCTGCGCCATCCTGCTTTTATCAATCTCCCCGTCAGAGCCCAGAACCTCCTCGCCAAGCAGTGCGACAACCGGTTCAAAGCAGGGCTGCCCCTTTTTCTTAATCTCATTCGCCACCGCATCCGTGTAGATGATGCGACTCTTATAATGCGAAGCAAGATACCTCAGGATTTCACTTTTCCCTGCGCCCACGCCGCCCG
>JAFSRL010000079.1 GCA_017446125.1 Lachnospiraceae bacterium | reverse complement strand
GGAACATGCAGAACTTTGAACTCTTGAAGGCGCTTGGCAAGGTAAAAAACCCGATCCTCTTAAAGCGCGGTCTTGCCAATACCCTAAAGGAGTTTCTGATGAGCGCGGAGTACATCATGGCGGGCGGCAACGAAAACGTCATCCTGTGCGAGCGCGGCATCCGCACCTTTGATGACTATACGCGTAATACGCTGGACCTCGCGGCGGTTTCCATGCTGCGTGAGTTGACGCACCTGCCCATCGTGGTCGATCCCTCGCATGCGACCGGCATCGCGAGACTCGTTCCGCCCATGGCGCTTGCAGCGACGGCAGCAGGCGCGGACGGCCTCATCATCGAGGTACACAACGATCCGGTACATGCGTTAAGTGACGGAGCACAGTCGCTTAGGCCCGAACAGTTTGCGGAGCTGATGCAGCAGATCAATAAGATCAGGGAAGTCGTAGCATAAGGAGAGACATCATGGAGTTAACAGACTATCGTAACAGGATCAATGAGATCGATGAAGAGATCGTAAAGCTTTTTACGGAGCGAATGGACGTCTCGACAAAGATTGCGGCATACAAAAAAGAGAACCAGCTGCCCGTTTATGACGCGGCGAGAGAACGGGAAAAACTAAACGATGTGGAGAGCCGTCTGCCGGAAGGCTTAAAGGATTACGGCCTGTCGCTTTACTCTCTGCTTATGGACCTGTCCAAGAACTATCAGCGCAGCGTCTTAAGCGATGCGCATGTACAGTCCGCCAGGATCCGCAAGGCGATGGAGGACACACAGGAATTGTTTCCGGAGAAAGCGACCGTTGCGTGCCAGGGTGTTGAGGGCGCGTATTCGCAGGCAGCCTGCGACAGGCTCTTTCGCCTGCCGAATGTACTGTACTTTCAGACCTTTGATGCGGTGTTTGGTGCGATTGAAAAAGGGCTGTGCCGCTACGGCGTGATCCCGCTTGAAAATTCGAGCGCGGGGAGTGTCAATGAAGTGTATGACCTGATGATGAAGCACAACTTCAGCATCGTGCGCAGCGTGCGGGTGAAGGTGGATCACAACCTGCTGGTGAAACCCGGGACAAAGCTTTCCGAGATAAAGGAAATCTATTCGCATGAGCAGGCGATCAGTCAGTGCAGCGCGTTTCTGGAGACGCTGAAGGATGTGAAGATCATTCCGTATGAGAACACGGCGATGGCGGCGGAGCTTGTGGCGAAGAGTGAGAGGCGTGACATCGCGGCGCTCTCTTCGAGGAGCTGCGCGGAGCTGTACGAGCTTGAGGTCTTGCAGGAGAACGTGCAGAACAGCGGCAACAATTATACGCGGTTCATCTGTATTTCAAAAGACCTGGAGATCTATCCGGGGGCGGACAGGACGTCGCTCATGCTGATCCTGCCGCATACGCCGGGGGCACTGTATAAGGCGCTGTCCGGGTTTTATGCGCGGGGTGTAAACATTAACAAGCTTGAGTCGCGGCCGATCCCGGAGCGGAATTTTGAATTCATGTTTTACTTTGATGTGGAGAGTTCGGTGTACGCGCCGCGGTTTGCGGAGCTGATGGATGACATGGAGAATCTGTGCGAGGAGTTTGTATACCTCGGCAGTTATACGGAGATCGTGTAAGAGGATTGAAGCGAAAGGAGGATGAGGCACGATGCGTGACGCTAAGATTGAATTGAGGATACCGACAGTAGAAGACCGCGAGGGATTGAAGGCGATGTGCAACGCGGTGGACCGTACGTACCTCACAAACCGCCTGCCCTATCCCTATACGGATGAGAGCGCGGACTGGTGGATCAACATGGTCACGGAGCAGGACGGCAAAACGGGGCTCTGGCGCGTGATCTACTATGACGGCGTGCTCGTCGGCAATACGTCCGTTGAGCAAAAGAGTGATGTGTATGACTGCGATGCGGAGCTGGGATATATGGTGCTGACAGAGTATTGGGGCTTTGGGATCGCAACAGCGGCGGCACGCGAAATCTGCGCGCTGGCGTTTGAGAAGCTCGACATCACCCGCATCACCTCGCAGGTCTACGCGCCCAATGCCGCCTCGATCCGTGTTCTGGAAAAGACCGGCTTTGTGAAGGAGGGCATCCTGAAACACGCAGTCCGCAAGAACGGACAGGTCTTTGATCTGTGGATCGGAGGGTTGTATGGGACTATTTGATTTTTTTAAGCAAACCGACATCAATCAGGGCATTGAGGAGTTTCGTGCGACTTTTGGGGCGGCGCTTGTGGATGTGAGGGAGCGGGACGAGTATGCCGAAGGGCATATCGAAGATGCGATCAACCTGCCGCTATCCGAGATCGGAACGGCCGGGGCCGTATTGAAGGACAAAGAGCAGCCGCTCTTTTTGTACTGTCTGGGCGGATCGCGTTCCGGTCAGGCTGCCTCTGCCTTAAAGCGGCAGGGATACACAAATGTCAAGAACATCGGCGGCATCAGCGCCTACCGGGGAAAGGTTATAACCTGAACACTACACCGCAAGGTGCAGCAGATTGGTGGCGAGGGTGAAATAGACCATCAGCGAGATGGCGTCGACGATCGTGGTGATGAGGGGAGAAGCCATGACGGCCGGGTCAAAGCCGATGCGCTCCGCCAAAAGCGGTAGCGTGCAGCCCACAAGCTTCGCGATCAGGACGACGATGACAAGCGTCAGGCAAATGACGAGCGCAACAGGAAGCGCCAGGCGATCCAGAACCAGGAGCTTTACAAAGTTCGCAGCGGAGAGCGTGACGCCGCACAAAAATGCGACGCGGATCTCCTTCCAGAGGGCACTGCCGAGCTCTTTAAACTCGACCTCGCCCAGGGAGATACCGCGGATGATGGAAACGCTTGCCTGACTTCCCGCGTTACCGCCGGTATCCATCAGCATCGGAATATACGACGTCAAAGTAATATAGGAAGAAAGCGCATCATTGAAGTGCGTGATGATCGCGCCCGTAAACGTGGCGGAGATCATCAGGAGCAGCAGCCATGGCATACGCGTCTTATACGTCTCAAGAATCCCAACCTTAAAATACGGTTTATCGGTCGGCAAGATAGCCGCCATCTTTTCGATATCCTCGGTGGCCTCCTCAACCTGGATGTCGATGACGTCGTCGATCGTGATGATTCCGACCATGCGGTCTTCATTGTCGACGACCGGCATCGCGATGAAACCGTACTTACGGAACATTTCCGCGACCTCTTCCTGGTCGGTGTGGGTATTCACGCTGATGACGTTTTCGTTCATGAAGCTGCCGATCACGTCATCCGCCTGCTTCATCAGAAGATAGCGCAACGCGACGATGCCCTTTAAAACGCGCTGGTTATCCACGACATAACAAAGATTCGTCGTCTCGGAGTCGGGGCCTTTTTTGCGGACGCGGTCGATCGCCTGGGCGACGGTCATGTTTTCCCTGAGGTCGACGAACTCGACCGTCATGATGCTGCCGGCGGAGTCCTCCGGATAGCGCAGGAGGTGGTTGATGCTCTTCCTGGTCTCCGGCTTGGCGTTCGCCAAAATCTTCTTCACGAGGTTTGCCGGCATCTCCTCGAGTAAGTCCGTCGCGTCATCCGCCATCAGGTTGTCGATGATGTTGGTCGCCTCGGTATCGGAAAGCGAGGTGATGATGTACTGCTGGTCATCCACCTCAAGCTCCGCGAACACATCGACCGCCATGGACTTGGGCAGGATCCGGAACATCTTCAGGGAGTCCGGGTTTTCCATGTCGTCCATGATCGCCGCAATGTCCGCCGGATACATCTCGCCAAAGGTCTGGCGCAGTGTCATATATTCTTTTTTGTCCAGCAACTCCTGCAGGTAGTCGCGGTCGATCGTTCTTTCTTCCATAGTCTATATCTTATCATAATATGATATAATAAAACCACTCTATTTTCTGCAGATGAGGGTACCCGATGGCGGAGCAAAGCGACTACATCATCATATATGAAGCGCGAGGCAAAAAAGCCGAATGGAAGCAGGTGAAGTCTGCCTTAAAGGAGGCGGGAATCACCGGAATCAAGTCTGACGCATGGGACGAAGACCCGACAATGTCCATCTATCCGCTCGACCCCAGGGATTTCGGGGAAAAGGGACGCATCGACCGCAAAGTCTACACGGTATGGGTGAAAAAGGAAGATGCGGATCTTGCAAGCGAGATTGTGCTGCGTATCTGCCCGGAATATACCCCTTATGATCGCAAGAACACCGTGACGAAGTCTGACAAGCCGCCGGTGGAAGACAAAACAGACTTTCTCAATTTCTTAAAAGAGAAAAAGGCGTACGTCATCTTTGCTGCGGTGCTGTTGATCGTTGTGCTTTCCGCCACCATTTACTTCCGCAATCCCTATGTGACCGATGAGACCGGAAGAACGTATAACTATGACTCTCAGTCGCTCTCCAACATCCACGAGTTTGACGCACATGCAACGGAAAGCTCTTACGCGGTCTTTAAAAGCGCATTGGACAAAGGCGAGGTCGAGCGCATTTACGTGGACTTGAACGACAATTCGAATTCCGCTTCCATGTACTACCGCTTAAAGGATGACGAAACCCTTTACCGCACGCTCAACCCGCAGACGGAAGGGTTCCGCGAGATGATTTTGGAGTCCGGCATCATCATTTACCCGAGAGCGGATCTGTTCAACTTTGAAAATCCCATGCGCATCCGGCCGAAGCTCGCCGTAAACGGCTGGATGGCATTTCCCTTTATCGTCGGCGGGTTTGCGCTTTTGGGCGTTTTCTTCGTGAGCATGCTGCGTGTGGCGCGTCGCGGCATTCCGGGAACGGAAACGGCCGGCGAAAAATTCGAGCAGGATGAGGCGCATCCGGAAAAGCGAAAGACCTTCGATGACATCGGCGGGCTAAAGCCCTTGAAGGAAGACTTAAAGGTCGTGGTGGATTTCTTAAAGTCACCGGACCGTTATCACGCGGCGGGCGCGGACCTGCCGAAGGGACTGCTTTTGGTGGGACCGCCCGGCACGGGCAAGACGCTCATCGCGCAGGTCATGGCGGATGAAGCGGGTGTCGGCTTCCTCTATGCGAACGCCTCCGACTTTGTGGAGAAGTATGTCGGAACGGGTGCCGCCCGAGTCAGGGAGCTCTTCCGCAAGGCGAGAAAGGAAACCCCCTGCATTATTTTCATTGATGAAGTGGAAACGCTCTGCATCAAGCGCGACGGTGAGATGAACGCGGAAGACAGAAAGTCTTTGACCGCGCTTTTGACCGAAATGGACGGATTCAAAAAAGACGACAACATCTTAGTCATCGGCGCAACAAACCGCGTGGAGGACATCGACGAGGCGGCGCTCCGTCCGGGACGCTTTACGGAAATTTACGCCGTGCCCATTCCGGAGACCACACAGGAGCGGCTCGAGGTTATCGACATCTATATGAAGAACAAGAAGTTCGCGGAGGACTTCGACCGCATGAATTTTGCGCGGGAGATGATGGGACGCTCACCCGCGGAAATCAAGGATGTCTTGAACGAAGCGGCAATCATTTCCGTGCAGAAGGGATTGAACGCGATCAACAAGGAGTGCGTCGAAATCGCCTTCTATAAGCGCTTGATGCACGGACATAAGGACCACAATGAAACGGACCCCGAGGAGCTGAAGATGATTGCGTATCATGAGGCGGGACACACGCTGGTCGCAAGACTTACCGGCAACAAGGTGACAAAGGTCACGATCATGCCTTCGACCTCGGGTGCCGGCGGTGTGACCTTTGTGGCGCCGCAGGAGAAGAAGCTCTTTACAAAGTCCATGATGGAACATAAAGTGATGGAACTCTATGCCGGAAAGGTGGCGGAGTATCTCGTCGGCGATCGCAACTGGGACAACACTTCACAGGGATGCTCGAATGACATCGAGAAGGCAACCGAGATTTTAAAGAACATGGTGGATGCTTACGGCATGTCGGACAACGCCCTTGTGAACATGCGCATGCTCTCCCGTGAGACAAGCGAAAAGTCGTCAAACTACATCGTGCGTCTTTCGGAGGAACTCAGGGACCGCACAGTGAAGCTGATGGAGGAGAACTTCCACCTGTTACAAAAGCTTGCGGAGGAATTGCTCGTCAAGGACACGCTCTACGAAGACGAGATCAATGTCCTTTTGGAGTTGGAAGCATAGATGGCCTATATCGAATTTAATCACATCGTAAAGGAATACAATACCGGTGAAACCGCAATCCGTGCCCTGAATGACGCGTCTTTTTCCGTGGAGAAGGGAGAGCTTGCGGTAATCCTGGGCGCGTCCGGCGCCGGTAAGACAACCGCCTTAAACATCCTGGGCGGCATGGATACCGCAACAAGCGGCAAGGTCATTGTGGACGGGAATGACGTGACCGCCTACGGCAAAAAAGACTTAACCGGTTACCGCCGTACCGACATCGGGTTTGTGTTTCAGTTTTACAATCTTGTCCCGAATTTAACCGCCCTTGAAAACGTGGAGCTTGCGGCGCAGGTGAAGCAGGATGCGCTGGATGCCGCGTCTGTTTTGGAAAAGGTCGGGCTGAAGGAGCGCATGAACAATTTTCCGGCGCAGCTCTCCGGCGGCGAGCAGCAGCGTGTTTCAATCGCGCGTGCCATCGCGAAAAAACCGAAGCTCTTATTGTGCGACGAACCGACCGGCGCACTCGACTACGTGACCGGCAAGCAGATTCTGCAGCTCTTGCAGGATATGAGCCGCAAAGACAACATGACGGTTTTGATCATTACACACAACGCGGCGATTGCGCCCATGGCGGATCGCCTCATTCGTTTCAAGTCCGGGCAGGTGACGGATATGAGCCTGAATGCGCATCCGACACCGATTGCGGAAATCGAGTGGTGATTTTATGCCTGCCATCTGGAAGGATATTTTCCGAACCATCATAAAGGGCAGAAAACGCTTCCTTGCGATCGCACTCATCACGACGCTTGGTGTCATGATGTTTTCCGGACTGCAGGCATCCTGCATGGACCTGCGCCGCAGTGCG
>JAFSRL010000078.1 GCA_017446125.1 Lachnospiraceae bacterium | reverse complement strand
GCTGCTGAATGTTTGCGTCCCTGCCGCGCTGGCGGAAAGCCGGCCGGTCAAAATCGTGATCCTTCTTGACGAGCGCCTCCGCCTTGGTCTTGGTATTCAACTGTGTGGTTGCCATACCGGTGATTGTCGCATCATCGCCGCCGGAGAAGAGCATGTTGCCCTCGGTATCCATAATCTGGATCTGTTCCGTGGTTTTGTTGCCAATCGCCGTCGCAACCGCCTTCGCAAGATAAGCCGCGTTGTCTTCCGTGAATGCCTGCGGATCCGTCAGCTCCAACAGAATGGAGGCGCTTGCTTCCTCCTCGCTGCGGATGAGCGTTCCGTCGTTGTCCGGAATGTTCAACTCCACATACGCGTTTTTAATCGCGTTGAAGTTCTTAATGAAGTTATTCTCTAAGCGGCTCTCTAAATAGAGGACGTATTTCTTCTGCTTGTCCGCTTCCGTGGTGGAGAAGCCGCCGCTTGTGACGTTGTCGATGCTGTAGCCGACTGCGGGGATGTCGTTCGCGCCCAAAAGAAGTTCCGCCTGAGAGATTTGCTGCTCAAGCACATCAATCTTCAGGCCGTCACGCGAGGTCTGGTAGGTAATGTTTTCGCCTTCCAAAAGATCGATGATCTCAGAGGCTTCCTTGGTGGACTCCGCCGTGATTAACGGCGCATAGCGCGGCCGTGTGAATACGGTAATCAAAATGATGACCGTCAAAAGCACCACGCTCGCGCCCACAATGATTAATGTTTTTTGTCTGGTCGTGAACCGGTTCCACCATTCCCGGATCCGCGCCCAAAGGGCTCTTAATCGTTCTACCATAGCTCCTCCCGTTGTTCCGCTACATTGTCCGCTCATGCAAGCATGGCGGCACGTCGGATTATGACCCTGTTATATCATATCTGCATTTGCATGATTTCTCTGTACGCCGCAATCGCGCGGTCACGAACGGCGACGGTGTATTGCAGGGCGATCTGCGCCTTCTGCAATGCGATGGAGAGATCGTGTGTGGATTCGGTCAGCCCCAATGACCATTTGATCTCCTCGTTTTCCGCGTCCGAAAGGTACGCGTTCGTCGTATTGATGTTGTCGACCGCCGTCGTGAAAATCTCGGAAAACGGAACGATGACGTCATCGCTTCCGATGCGCATGGAGCCGGGTTGCTTCCGGTACGCCTTGTCCGCTTCCTTGATTGCGCCGGACGAAATATTTCGTATCAGGTTAATGTCAGGCATGTGCTTTTCTTATTCCCCTTCGTGTTACGCTTACGCGTTTGCGATTTCAAGTCCGCGTGTCGCGATTGCCTTTGACGCGTTGAACGCCGTCGCGTTCGCTTCGTATGCGCGGCTTGAATCGATTAAGTTCGTCATCTCCGTCACGGTGTTGACGTTCGGATACAGGACGTATCCATTTTCATCCGCATCCGGATGGGACGGGTCGTAGACCATGTTCTGCTGCGTCCAGGTATCGTCCGTGACGGAATCCACCTTAACGCCCTTGCCGGAATAACGGTCCGTCGCCTTGCGTAAAATCTTGGTGAACGGCGTCTGTGATTCCTTTTCCGCAAAGGTGACGACCTTACGCACATAAGGCGTGCCGTCTTCCGTGCGCGTTGTGTTTGCGTTTGCAATGTTCTGCGCGATGATATCCATGCGGAAACGTTCCGCAGTCATACCGCTCGCGTTGATGTCAAATGAACTGAAAATACTCACGGCTTATCCCTCCTTACTGTCCGGTCATTGCTGTCTTTAAGTTCGTGAACTCATTCGTCAGACAGCTCATGATGCCGTTGTACTTCAACTGGTTCTTCGCCAGCATGATGTTTTCCGTATCGATGTCGACATTGTTGCCGTCGACGCGGTACGAGAAGTTGGAATAGTCTGTGTAAGTACGGATCAGGGTGCGGTTGTCCTTCACACCAGCCACTTTCTCATCCATCGTTTTGTAACGCGAATGCCCGAGCGCGCGCTCTAACTCGCCCTCGAAATTGATGTCCTGCCGCTTATACCCCGGCGTGTTGATGTTCGCCATGTTGTTCGCGAGGACCTGGTTACGGATCCAGGCCGCGTCCGCAGCCTTATCCAGCACCCGCACATAATCAAACGCATTGGAATTGATCATATCGCCTTTGCCTCCACACTTAAGACTATTCTAAGATTTTTCGCTCCAAAATACAAGAGATTTTAGCAATATTTTGTGTTTTTTTTACCCGCCCACACAAGATGTTGCGGATTTTGATGATATACTGTTTAT
>JAFSRL010000077.1 GCA_017446125.1 Lachnospiraceae bacterium | reverse complement strand
GATGAACGCATACGCGCCCGCCTCGTTGGAGCCAATCGTGGGCACCGTCAGGGTCTGTAAGGAACCCGTGAAGGACGGGGAGATCTGCGCAATCTTGATGGAGGACTTTAACTCGCCGCTGGCTCTCTGGGAGAGGACCATGTCCGCCCAGTTCGGGCACATGTCGATTTCGCCCTGGTTTAAGAGATCCAGTGCGCCCTGGTTCTTGTTCGGATAAACGATGCTGCCGCCGGAGGAGTACATGTACGGATGAATCTTTGCAAGGAATTCAAAGCCTTCATCCCACTGCTCCGTCCAGGACTCATCATCGGATGTGATTGCTTCTTCCGGAAGGAAGTTGTAGACGCTCGTACGCGCAAAGGAGTCGCCGGCGCCGCCGGTGCCCGGTGCGTTGTAAGCAAAGCGGCCCGGATTCTCTTCCATCCACTTCACAAGCTCGTCAACCGTCTTGGGCGGTTCCGGAACCTTCTCGGAATCATACGCCAGGATAACGGTCGTGCCGCGGTACGGCTGCGAATAGTCAGCGGATACGCTGGACTTCGCGGGAACGTTCGCGCGGTTCGGGATCTTGGTCTCGTCCAACTTCTGGAAGCCTTCCTCGCCCACCAAGGACATGATCTTCGAAAGGTCGTCGCCGGAGAAGTCGACAAGGTCGAAATCGGTTTCGGTCTGGCCTGCCTGATATGCCGCGTTCAGCATATCCGGTAAGGTCTGTGCGCCGGTACCGGAGAGCATGAACTGTAATTCCACCTCATACTGTCCCGCGTACTCGGAATTCGTGTTGAAGTCCGCAATCAGGGTCTCGTAAATCTGACGGACGTTGTCAGAGCCGGTCGCCCACAGCGTCACCTTGCCGCTGCCTTCCGCAATCGATGCGCCGCCTTCTTCCGCAGCTGCTTCTTCCGTGGTTTCCTCCGCTGCCTCTTCTTCCGCTGCAGGCTGTGCAGGTGTCTGTGCGCCGCCGCCGCAAGCGGTGACAACGCCTAAGACCATCATGCCCGCAAGAAGAACGGATACAATCTTCTTCTTCATTTTGTTACCTCCCTACATGAAATAAAATAAACAGTTCCTATGCATACGCTTCTTAAACAGAAGCGGTTATGCCGCGTCAAACAGGCTGTGCTTACCCAGCTTTAAGGAGACCGTGTCTCCGATGGCTAAACGCTCGCTTAGATCTCTTGTGACATTGCACTTGATGACATCCTCGTTGTGCTGCACGGTCAAAACAACGTAGTGTCCCAACAGCATAATCGTGCGCACCGTCGCGTCGATGTCGCCCTGTCCCGCGCCCTCGCACACCGTGATGTCCTCCGGACGCACGGCAAGGGTCTTGCCTTCCTTTTTCAGGAAATTCATCTCGCCGATAAAGCTCGCCACATGCAGGGTCTTGGGATCGTCATAAATCTCCGCGGGCGTGCCGATCTGATCAATCTTGCCCTTATTCATGACGACGATGCGGTGGGAGAGTGCCATCGCCTCTTCCTGGTCGTGCGTGACAAAGACAACGGTGATTCCCAAATCCTGCTGGATTTTCTTTAACTCTTCACGCATCTGCTGGCGGATCTTCGCGTCCAGTGCGGAAAACGGCTCGTCCAAAAGCAAAAGCTTCGGGCGCAGAAGCAGGCTTCTCGCGATTGCGATACGCTGCTGCTGACCGCCGGAGAGCTGCCCGGGATACTTCTTTTCCGAGCCGCCCATCGACACCAGCTCCAGCATGTTCGTGATCATATTCTTCATCTGGTCCGCGGGTGTCTTTCTTAACTTCAACCCGAAGGCAAGGTTTTCGTAAATCGTCATGTGCGGCCAGAGATTGTAGCTCTGGAACACCATCGCCGTGGGGCGTTTTTCCGGCGGAAGGGCGGCAATCGATTCCCCGGCAATCAGAATGTCACCGTCGGTGATGTCCAAAAAGCCGCCGATGGTGCGCAGAATCGTGGACTTGCCGCAGCCCGAAGGCCCCAAGAGGGTTACAATCTCGCCCTCATAAACCTTTAGGTTGATGTGTTCCACGCCGTCCCCGTTGTCGTACTTTTTTGTTAAGTCCGCCAGGTCCAGAATGACCTTTTTTTCATTTGTTTCGCTCATAGTTCTCTTTCCCCTCTGTACGGTTTTCGTATTTCCCTTGCGGTAAGCGCTACTTCATCTTGAAGCCGCCGGCGATGGCCTCCGGTCCGATGTACTTACGCATGATAAAGATCATAATGACGCTCGGTATAATCAGAAGAATCGCGAAGACCGCGCCGATCTGTACCGCCGTCGAGTCAAGGATGATGCCGTACATCGCGACCGGCATCGTCTGGATGCGGCCCATGCCCACCAGCATCGTTCCCTGTGCCTCCTCCATGGAGCCCAAGAAGGTATACAGTGTTGCCACCGCGATGCCCGGCATTGCCATGGGCATCGTGACCTTAAAGAAGGTGCGTACGGGACCCGCGCCCACGTCACGCGCCGCCTCCTCCTGCTGGCGGTGCACCGAGCGGAAGGCGCTCGAGGGCAGCCAGACCATGAACATCATCGAATGAATCATGTGAATGATCACGACGCCGGGATAGGTGCCCATCAGGCGGTACTTGTAAAAGAGCACCGCGATGGAGGTGAAGATGCCCAGCTTCGGGAAGGCGTTTGTCAAAAGAAACGACAGCATGAAAAGCTTTCTGCCCGGGTACTTGAACCTGGCGATGGAATACGCCGCCGGGATACAAAAGACCATGGAAACCAGCGTGGTCACAATCGCGACGACAAAGGACTGAATCATGGAGGTGACCAGCGATTTCTGGCTGAAGATATAGCTCCACCATTTAAAGCCGAACTCCTGCGGAATGATTGCCGGCGCTTCGTATTTGTTCGCGAAGGCTAAGATGACCATGTTGAGCATGGGCCCGTAAAAGAACAAAATAAATACGGCCAGAATCAGGAATTCGTAAAACTTCCGCTTGCCGACCGCATGGTAAAAGCGCCGTGGATTCAGCATTTTGAACATAAAAACAGTCCCCTCCGAAATAACCGTTGTTCATATCTTCCAACTACAAATCTTATTGTATGACATTTGTTGAAATAATGCAAAGATTCTTTACTTTCCTTAATGCATTACAATTCCCGGATGCTCATCACGTAGGAGCGCGCCGCGACCATGGCAATCATGTCCGCGTGGTGCACCTTCCTGGGGAGGCGCAGGGCGAAAACGGCGCTTGGCAGGGTGCGGTCGTTGTTCGCCTGCTCCTCGACATCGATTTCGTACACCTGCGTTTTCTGCTCCTTAAAAAAGACCAAAAGACTTCCCAAGTGCTCCATGTCCTTAAACTCCACATAAAGACTCATGTGCGGTGACCGCTCCTGGATAAATTCCTCGATGCGGGGCAGAAGAGAAATCGAAATCAACACCACGGGCAAAACGACCAGAACGCATTCGTAAAACCCCGCACCCGCGGCGATGCCCATGCAGGCGGAGGCCATTAAGCTCGACGCGGTCGTGATGCCGGAAATCTGCTGCTGTCCGGTGACCAGAATCATGCCGGCGGCAAGAAACCCGATGCCGTTGATGACCTGCGCGGAATAGCGCGCAACGTCGATGGAAACACCGGTGACAATCGCCGCGCGGGCAAAGTCCTCGCTGATCAAGTTGAATTCAAAGATGGCGAAAATCATGGTGAGCGCCGCGCCCATCGAGACAATCATAAAGGTACGAAAGCCCGCCGGCTGGTTTTTTCTCGTGCGCTCAAGGCCCACTAATCCGCCCAGAAACATGGCGGTCAAAAGACGCAGCAAAATCGTATCGAAGGTCAGGTTTTTTAAGGTCTCCGCGGTCAGAAGCATCCTGTCCTCCTACATCTCGTCAATCGACAATACACCGTCGATTGCACCGATCGGTTCCACAAGCGCATTCTTTTTAAACCGCGGCGGGAGCCGAAGGGTGAACAGCGCCGTGACGTAGCTGCTGTCCTCTTCCTCTTTGGCCTTGTGCCGGCGCGTGATTTCCATGTCATCGACACGGATTTTGTGCAGGCGGAAGAAGCTCATCATGGCGGGCAGCGCTTCGTTCTTTTCGTAGGTGATGCTGTAGCGCATCTCCGGCGCGCGGTGCAGCATCTTGTGCTCCACCTTCGAAAGCAGGATTTCCGCGAACAGTAACAGTACGGTCGCGAGTCCCCCGCCCTCGTAGAAGCCGCCGCCAAAGCAAAGACCGATGATGGCGGCTGCCCAAAGACCGGCTGCCGTCGTCAGACCCTTGACCACATTTTTTCTGGTGACAATGATGGTACCGGCACCGATGAAGCCCATGCCGGCAATGACCTGCGCACCGATGCGCGCCATGTCGGTCGGGTAGTGCAGGTTCAGGTACAGAAACTGGCTGGTGAGCGTCGTAATGCAGGCGCCCACACAGACCAAAATGTGCGTGCGGAAGCCCGCCGGGCGGCGCTTGAAGGAGCGTTCCAGACCAATCAGGCCGCCGCTGAGCATGGAAAGAAACACACGCAGAACGATTGCGTGTGCCGTAACATGTCTTAAGTCATCAAACCAAACCAACATAACATCACTTTATCACATCATCAGTTTTTTAACAAATAGCTTTATACAATAAAACGTGGTACAATGGACTCATGTTATATAACATACACTATAACGTCAGCGCATGCGTCGTCTATTTATTTATTATATCCATGATTATTGTCCGGAAGGGTTTTTCGAAATTATCCAACCGGTTGTTTTTTGCGCTGGTTATTTCCGGCCTGCTTTCCGCAATCCTTGATATCATCAGCGCTTACTATATTTCCTATCCGGAAACGACCTCGCGCTTTGTGCTGGATTTCTGGAACTACGCGTTCTTACTGATTCACAACCTGATGTCTCCGCTGTTTTTGATGTACGTTGTTTCCCTTTCGGACCTGCACCGCAGGTTGAAGTTCTGGCAGTGGGTCGCGGGGCTGGTCCCAATCGCCTGCTCGGTCGGCGCACTTTTGGTCAATCCCTTAACGCATGCCGTTTTCTATTATGATGAAGGCAGCATCTACCGGCACGGTTCGCAATTTTTGGTACTCTACGTGGTTGCCTACCTGTATATGGTCGCCTCTGTCGCGGTTGTCGTCTTTTTCCGCAAGGCGATTCCTTTGCGGAAGGTGGTTTCCGTTATCGTGTGTGTTGCCTTCTGCTTTGTGCCCATCTTAATCCAGATGTTTACGGAGCATCTTCTGATTGAGAACTTCTTCCAGTCAATCGGTATCATGTGGATGCTCTTTACCCTGGAAAACGATGACGAGGTAACCACCCGCATTACCGGCGTCTACAACCGTTACGCCTTTTTACAGGATGTGGAACGCGCGATTTATACGGGGATTCCGCTGCTCATCCTTTCCGTTAAAATCTATAACGTGAACTATTCCCATTCCACCTTCGGCGTGCAGTTTATGAACGGTGTTTTAAAGCGCATGGCGGAATGGCTTGACTATCTGGTGAAGGGTGCGGACTGCTATGACTGCACCGACGGTCACTTTGCGCTCGTGATGTACGGCGATGACCGGGAAAAGATGCTGGACGCGGCGGAACAGATCCGGCTGCGTTTCGACGAGGAGTGGGTCTATCAGGCACTCTCCGTGGCATTCCCGGCACAGATTTGTCTTCTGGAGGTTCCAAAGGAGGTTTCCTCCATTGAACAGATTATGCTCATGCTGGATGTGCCTGCGGATGAAAACAACGGCCGCAGCCAGATTATTCCCAGCAACGCCCTGCATTCCTATCAGCGCGAGGTCGTGATTGAACAAAAGATTCAGGAGGCCCTGGAGCGCAAGCTCTTCCAGGTATACTACCAGCCCATCGTCGATACCGTGACCGGCAAGGTCACCAGCGCGGAGGCGCTGTTGCGTCTGCGCGACGAGGAGCTTGGCTTCATTCCGCCGGATGAATTCATCCCGATTGCGGAACGCAACGGATCGATTCTGGAGCTGGGTGCCTTTGTCATCAGCGAGTCCTGCCGGTTTTACGCGGAGAACCGCCTGGACCTTCTGGGCATCCGTTACATCGAAGTCAACCTAAGCGTCGTGCAGTGCATGAACCACCGCCTGCCGCAGACGATTCAGAACATTTTGGACGGTTACCACCTGCCGCCGCAGCGGATTAATCTGGAAATCACGGAATCCGCAGCCGCCGGTAACAAGACCGCCCTGGAGGAAACCGTGCGTGCCTTAAACGATCTGGGCTTCCCGATTTCCTTGGACGACTACGGCACCGGCTATTCCAACTATTCCTATATGTTCAGCCTGCCGTTCTCCATCGTTAAGGTCGACAAGAGCATTCTGTGGAATGCCATGGACAACAACAACCATCCGGGCGCGGACAGCGCGATGATCCTGTTGGAAAACACCATCCGGATGCTGCGTCAGATGCGTTATCATGTTGTGGTGGAAGGCGTCGAGACCGAGGCGCAGCGCCGGCTCTTAGCGGAAATCGGATGCGATTATCTGCAGGGCTTTTTGTTCTCAAGACCCTTGCCCGGCAATCAGTTCATTGATTTTGTGCGGACCTTCAACGCCGCATAATGCTTACGGCCAAAGCTCCTCGATGGGCCTGGGCTTCGCAAAGTAATACCCCTGGAAACTCTGAACCGGATACTGCTTTAAGATATCCACCGCTTCCTTCGTTTCCACGCCCTCGACACAAACGGCGGCACCGTAAACGGCGGACAGCTCCGAGATTGCCTTCACGGTCTGTCTGGGCTTCTCGCTCGTCTCAATGTCTAAAATAAACTGCCGGTCAATCTTGACGACGTCAAAGTCAATCCTGCGCAAAAGCGAGAGCGAAGAAAAGCCCGTTCCGAAGTCGTCCAGAGCAAACCGGATGCCCAAAGGCTTCAAGGCGGTGATGATGTTGTTCAACATCTCCACATCCAGCACGCGGCAGCTCTCCGTGACCTCCAGACACAGATGATCCGCAGGGAACCCGATCTCCTCGATGGATTCCGAAACCATCGTGATGAAGTCGTATTTTTCAAGCTGCGAATAGGACAGGTTGACGTTGACCACAAACTCCGGATAACGCTCCATGAGCTTCAAGGCATCCGTCATCGCCTGCTTTAAAATCCAGGTGCCCAGCTCCGGGAAAAGCGGGTCCTGTTCCAGCACCGCGACGAACTCGCCCGGCGGCACGTTCCCGTAGTAATCATTCTTCCATCGCAACAGCGCTTCCGCACCCGTCACGCGCTCCGTCTTTGCATCCATCAAAAACTGATAGCACAGATAAAATCCCTTGAAGCCGTCCACGATGGAATTGCGGATGACGTTGAACTTCTCAAGCAACTGCCGGTTGGTGTCCGTCAGCTCGTTCCGGAAAATGAAGAGCTCGCCGTTTCGCTTGTTCATGGACTCGTTCATCGCGTAGTTTAAGCAGTTCGACACGGTCAGCACATTCGTCTTGAAGTTGTCGACCGTTAGAAGGCCGCCGTTGATCACAAGGTTTAAGCGCTTCCCGTCAACAGTAAAGCCCTGCTTTAACTGCAACTGGATGACGCGGTAAACCTGCGCCATTTCCTCTTCGGAAAAATCATGGTTCACGACCGCGAACCGCGCACCGTCCATACGGTAAATCACACCGGTGTTGCCCACGCACTCCGCCATCAGCTTGCTGAAGCGGTTCAACACCCGGCTGCCGAAGGTGTATCCGTAGATGTCGTTGATTTGCATGAACTGCACAATGCCGATTTCCAGAATCCTCGCCACCTCGCCGCGCTGGATTAAATCCGTCACGTCGTCGGAGAACCCGTACTGGTTGCGCAACCCCGTCACGGGATCGATGTGGCTTTGCTGCCCGTAATTGCGAATCGCCCCGGAATAATACTCCGGCACGCCGTCCTTGCCCTTGATGACCACGCCGCGGCAGGTGCACACAACATACTTGCCGTCCCTGCCCAGCACGCGGTACTGCAGCTCATGCGAGGTCAGGCTTCCGTTCAAAAGCGCCTCCATGCTCTCATGGTATCCCTGCCGGTCCTCCGGATGGATGTGGTCCTCCCAGATGGCATTGGCGCTTGTCATGTATTCTCCGGGCAGGCCGAAGAATTCCACTGCCTTCGCGGACCATCTCGAATAGTCAAATTTCAAGTCGCACAGATAGATGTTCACATCCTCATCCGCGCCCGCGGTCATTGCGGAGAACATCGCGTCTAAACGCCTTCTCGAGCCGGTGTCGATTTCGTTGGCGGTCTGCATGCCGAATTCCTTCTCGATGGGCATGACGTGCGAAATCTCCTCCGTCTCCGCCGCATAAATGATGCCGTCCTTCTTGCGTGTCGCAATCTTGTTTTCGTACATGCGCCGGTCCGCAAGCATGTAGACGGCATGCGCGTCGTCGTCTGGCAGCTCATGATGGAAGGCGTATCCCGCCGCCGCGGAGTGCGGTATCATGGGCTCCGTCTTGTTTAGCGCATCCATCGCCGTTTCGATTTTTTTCAGGTACGCGCGGATCTGGTCGTTGCTCTTCACGTCAAAGATGACTAAGAACTCGTCGCCGCCCACCCTGCAGCACGCGGCGCTCTCCGGGAAGGACTGCTTTAAAATGTCGGAGAAGGCGACAATCAACGCGTCACCCTTGCCGTGCCCGAACACGTCGTTCACATACTTTAAGTGATTCAGGTCAAAGGAGGCGATGCCGTAATCCCGCTTCGACGAATTCAAAAGCTCAAACATGTCTTCCGCGTAATTGCGGTTGTAAAGGCCTGAGAGCGTATCGACATTCGCGATTCTGGTTAAGGAATCAAACTCCAGCCTTCGACCGTAGGATTCCATCAACAGGAAGAGGAAGATCAGGAAACGTGTCAACACAAAGCTCATGCAGCCGGTCGTAAAGAAGTAGAGCGACATATCCGAGGGCATGTCGTTTCTGAAGAACCCGCCCGTCGTGTAGATAATCATCGCAATCAGACCGAAGATGCAAAACAGCGTCGGGCCCGTCATCTGCAGCACGTTCAAAATGTCGGTGTTCTTTGTCCGGATGTCTTCGTAGTCATAGTAGAGCAGCACGCCGAACATCACGATTGCGGTGGCGTAATACACGATGCGCCACTGTGTGATGTGCACGACGTTCAACAGATGCAGCGCGATGAGACCCTCCGAAATGATTGCGGAGATGATGGCAAGCAGGTTGTAGCGGTCGCGGATCTTCACCTCATGTATCTGTGAAATCAGGATGTAGAAGAGCGGCACAAACTGGAAGTATGCCACGTAGTCAACAACGGAGCCGTAGCGGTTGTCCAAAAACAGACCGCTTAAGCGGAAGGTCGTCAGCACCCAGATGCCGAAGTCCAATGAGATGACCGCGCTGATCACCTGTCCCATGATTTCCGGAATGAGCTGCGAGAAGAAGAGGGACACGATTAAGAAGAACGCGCCGAAGACCAGCATGAAAACACCGCAGAACAAAGGATAGCGGTAGCGGGTGATAAGGCTGCGCAACAAATCCTCGTACGCGCCGATCTTCGGGGTGGGAATGTCGTAGTTCGCTCTGTCCTCGCTGAAGTAATAATTGATTTGCAGCTCCTTCCCGGCAAAGTCCTCCGGCAGGTCGATGTAATAGTATTGCGAGGAGATGAAGCGGTTTTGCTCAAAGGCATCCATGTCGTACGACGCCAGCTTTTCCTTGTCTAAAAACACTTCCACCGCGGCATAGCGGACATCCAGAAACAGGGACGGAGAGGGGAGTGTGTCGGTCTTTGGCAAAACGCGCGTGATGCTGACCTTGTCGCCGCGCTTCAGGGTAAGGTTCGCCGCGAGGGAAAGGTCCTCCAGGCGGTCGGTCGCGATGGTGCGTCCCTGCACCAGGGTTTCCCATCCGTCCTCCAGCGCTGTGATCTCATGCTGCGGCGTATACCTTGTGCCTGCCGCGAACAAGTAAACCAGCAGTCCCATTAAGAGCGCCGTCACAAGCGCAATTTTTACCGGCATGCGCCTGATCTTACCCATTCGCCGCCTCCTTCTGCGCCTTGCGCTTGCGCTTCATGTCATACATTCTGCGGTCCGCAAGCATGTAGATGTCGCGGACGTGATTGCCGAAATGCGTTTCCGTGTTGCTCGCGTAGCCGTAGGAAACACTGTAATGGAAGTACGGCTCCTCCATGTTGAGATTGAACAAAATGTGCTCGAGCTCCCTGAGCTTTGCGTCCGTCACCGCGCACTCCGTGCCGGTTAAGATGACTAAGAATTCGTCGCCACCCATGCGTCCGCTTAAGGTCATGCCCTCAAAGCACTGCTTCAAAGCGCCCGCAAAGCCCTGCAGCATCCGGTCGCCCTCCGCGTGTCCGATGCTGTCGTTGACCGCCTTCAATCCGTCCAGGTCAAAGCTGATGATGACAAAGGGCTCGTCGATCTTGAGCTCCATCATCTTCTGCTCGCAGCGGATGCGGTTCGCAAGCCCCGTCAGCGGATCCTGGTAAGCGCGTTCCTCGAGCCTTCCGCGCGTGACGTCCGCCCGCAGGTGGGAGACACCGTGTAAGAAGAACTGCGCGGTCAGCGTGATGGTAAAGACCATCGACCCGAACATCATAAACGGTGCGCCGTCCGGCGTTGCCCCGTTGCCGAAGATGCGGATGAACAGGTAGAAAAACACATCGATGAAGGCGCTCACGACAAACACGAAGAAGCCGAAGAAGATGGCGTAATCCGACAACACATCCAGCTCTTCGTTCCGGTTGCGCTGCAGCCGGTGCACGCTCTTTCTCAATCCCGCAAAGAACAACAGGCTCTCGATGAGCGCGACAACGTAACAGACCGGCAAGAACAGCGTCAGGTGCACATGACCGCTTGCGTGCAAAAAGAAGACTGCCGCCACCATCACAAAATCAATGAGGGCGCAGAGATTGCAGATCTGCTTCACCCGGTCTTTTTGCAAGACCCCCAGGTACGCGCTGAACAGTCCCGGGATTAAGTACAGCGCCGCGTACTCCGCAATCGTGGAGGCGCTTTCGTATTCGCTTAAGATATCGAAGAGGTCGTAATTCCCCAAAAGGTAGACGCCCAAAACCGCGGTGATGAGTGCGCTGTATAACGGATTTAAGATTGCTTTTCCGCCACGGAAGAACAGATAGGGAAGCCACAGAAGCTGGAAGACGGAATAAACCAGAAGGAAGATGCCCAACAGCATCGGCAGGCGCCGCTCCTCCAAAAAATCGTCATAGAGATCCTGCTCGTTTCCAAGGATGACGGGACCAAGGCCGGAAAACGCCTTGGACTCCGTTGCGCAAAGGCGGATCGTGAGCTCCTTTCCCTCCCAGCCGGTAGGCAAGGGCACCGTTAAGAATCCGCGTTTGAGCATCTTCCCTTCTTTGTGCCGCTCCTCGCCGAACACATAAAAACGCTCCCCGTCAAGAAACATCTCCGTCACCGCCTGTTTGATTGTGATTCTGAGTGCCGCGGAGCGGATGGATTCCTTGGGGAGCGTGGTGCGCATTTCGAAGACTTCGCCGTTATGAACCGTACCCAAAGAAAGCGCTGAAAGGGTTTCGGTCTTTGGCGCCTCGTCATTTCTTGTTACGACCCAGTCCTCATCCAATGTTACAAGCGCATAACGTCTCGGGCGATCCAGGACGTCGCTTGAAAACAGGATCAACACCAGCATCAGTCCGATCAAAACGACCGCGATCGCGCCGATGGTGATGTTTCTTTTTTCTAAGCGATCCCGCATACCATTAGTATATCATGTTTTGGACTGTTTCTGCAGTTTATAACCCGTTGCGATGAATTGCGCGATTTCACGGCCGTCTTCGTCGCAGATATCGACGTTGCAGACGATGCTGTTTCTTCCTTCCTTCTTGCAAATCGCGGTTGCCGTGAGCACGCCGCTTTTGGGCGCGTTTAAGAAATTGACGCTGACCTGTTGCGCGACACTCGGCCGGTGTTTGTTGTTTGCAAGCGCGGCAAAGGCGAGATCGCCCAGGGTAAAGATTGCGCCGCCCATCACGCCGCCGTTTGCGTTCTTGTGTCCATCAAACACAACCATCTTACTGACCGCATGGTTGTCGTCAAGCTCCTCAAGCGTCATGCCGTTGTCCGTCGCAAACCTGTCGCCCGAAAAATATGCTCTTGCCTCTTCTATATTCTGAAATGTACTCATGTCTCTTATTCTACCATATTTTCATCCGTTGATTCGTCTCCTTGTTTTGCTGCAGCCTTGTGTTTACGCCGGCAGTATCGTATGATGATGGATGTATGAACACCATGGAGCTGAGGGATGTATTGATATTTCGCGGGATGACGGAAAAGGAAACGGACGAAGCCTTATCCGCTCTTTCCGCCAACGAAAAAAAGTACCCCAAGGGTGCCGCCATCCTGTCTGCCGGAGATACCACGGAGCAGATGGGTCTGGTGCTTGAGGGCAGTGTAACGATAGAGAACAATGATATCTGGGGCAATAAAACGATCTTAAGCCATGTGGGTGCCGGTGAATTCTTTGCGGAAACCTACGGGCTGCTTGAAAACGAACCCCTTCTGGTGGATGTCGTAACGAATGAAAAAAGCCGCATCCTTTTTCTCAGGATCGGCAGTCTCAGAACGATGGATATTGCAAGTGCGCCCTGGGCATATAAGCTGATCAACAACCTGCTTACAATCTCCATGCATAAGAACCTTACGCTGTCCGGCAGAAGCTTTCATACCTCGCCCAAAACCATCCGCGGACGGGTCATGTCCTATCTGAATACCATCTCCCTCCGGACCGGAAAGTTGAAATTCACGATTCCGTTTGATCGTCAACAGATGGCGGATTACCTGAATGTCGAGCGCACGGCGCTTTCCAAGGAGCTTGCAAAAATGCAGTCCGACGGACTGATTCGGTTTCAAAAAAACGCGTTTGAGCTCCTTACTCAGGACACATTTTAGTCCACCTTCCGACGTGGAACAAAGACCGAGCCCACAGATGGCGCTTAGGAGAGTATAGCTCTTCGTGTTAAGCCGTACCTGCTGATACCTTCTAATCCCTTCTGGTACCTACTAATCCCTCCCCGTACCTGTCGGTTTTATCCCGTACTCTTTGCAGGTTCTTTGCAGCTGTCATTTCAAAAGGCGAGTGATTTCTTTGCAGGTTTGATCCGGGCATTCTTTATGGAACAAGAACTCCATCATTCTTTGCCTGGTACACCTCGTGCAGCAGTCGGCGTGCATCCTCTGCCGTTACCTTTTCTTCCCGTTCCAGTCTGGCGTACTCCTTCCAGTCATCAGAGGGCTCTATGCCCGGGATAACGATTTCATCCAGATAATACTTTTTTTCGCTCATGTCTGTTCCTTCCTTCGGATTCCATCATTTACGATCCGAACCAGGTGTTCCTTCTGTGACAGATCGCCCGCATCATGAAAAACCGCATTGTACGCCACAAGCGCGTCTCTCACATATTTACTGTTATTTTCAAAAAGCATCCTGTCGAGATTTAATCCGATTGTATCAGAATACTGGCAGCAAAAAGTAATCACGGTTCTCGTGTTACCCTCCCTGAAGGGATGTACTTTCCATAGCCTTGCGAGCGATTCCGACATCTCTTCTGCGGCTTCCTGGTATGACATCGTTGACCATTGTTTCTTCTGCATATCAACAAGACAGTTTTCCGTGTCACGTGCAACATCAAATGCGTCCGAATAGTCAATGGACAGACCGGCAAGAACCCGCTCCGACTTAAAAATATTGATACGGCGGTATTCGCCGGCCCAATCAAACAAATCCTCAAACAAAAAACGGTGCATGGCCAAAAGGTGCGTGTGAAAATAATCCCCTGGGATCGGGTCAGTCGCCAGTTGACGCAGTTTGCAGACAACATAGTCTGCTTCGGCATCCTCCAGATCTTTTTGCGACTTTAATCCCAGTTTGTTTCGGAGAACATCGCTATTCTCATACAGATAAGGATCACGCATTTGCAACCTCTTCCTTTATGCCGTATTTTCTGTTTAAGTAGCGATAAAGATCCTCCATCGTAAGCTCATTTCTTTTTTCCCGTTCGATCATCTCCAGAAAATCCGGTGTCGGTTCCAGGTCGTCCACTTTAATAAGCCCGATTGCAAATGCCCATGCCTGTTCTTTTGTCATCGTGTGCCCTTCTTTGTTTGTTATAAAACGTAGCTCATGCTCTATTTTATCATATTTACGGTTTTGTAGAACATATAAACGCCGCAGGCGCATCTGATCAAGTGATCATTCCTGGGTTATATGAAAGCCGTCCTCCGCACTTCCGGACAGGATCAGCGGATGCAGTGTTCCGGACGCTCCCGGAAACTTAATCCGCTCTTCCACGCGATGCTTTTTTCCATCCGTGGTGTGGATGATAAATTCCAGAGAGGTGTCTCCTGAGAAACCGACTTCCGATGCTTCCAGGTCAAACCAAAGGATCTCTCCGCTCCCGATCGGAGATTCGTCCGCATTCATCGCGCCGCCGGAGTGCATTAAAGCATCTTCATGATACACAGCATAGGAGATATATGCGATCTCCGTGTTCGTATCATTCTGAAGATTAAACTGTATCCCGCTTTTTACGTTTGCACCATAGCTGTCAAACAGCGCGTATGTGATGAAGGATGTTTTATGAAGCAGTTCATCCAAAAGCCGCGCACTCTCCATACAGCCCTTGATATCCTGTCCGAAGAATGCCGATGCATCCTTAGCGGCAACCGTTTTTGACACTTCTTCACCGTCACAGCGATACGTGAACCGCACCTCATCCAGATTGCCTGCCATGGCCAGAAGGATATAGGCGGCCTCCTCCATGAGCTTCTCTTTTTCGACTCTGCGTCCGGAAGAAATCTCTTCTTCCAGGTGCAGGATCCATGTGAGCGGCGTTCCTCCCGACAACAGTTCGTTGCTCCACCCGCCAATGTATGCCTGCAGACACAAAGCATTCGCCGTTTTCTGGTTTGCCGGCATGTCGCCCATGTAATCGTGTCGTGTTTCATAAATATCAGCGGCCAGTGCGGAAATCCGTGCGCCGTCATGCCAGATCATCCTGCCGTCCAGCATGACCGTATGAATCTCGTTGTCGCAATAATCGGTTCTGTTAAATGTCAATGTCTCATCATCTCTGAAAAGCAGCGTCTTCCGCCTTCCTCTGACGGTGATGGTTACCACGCCATCCTGTTCGTCCACGGAAAAACCTTTTATAACATAGTAGGCGTTCGACCTGGCGCTGCCCTTGATGGAAAGCGCGTTTCCATCAACCCGGATGTCATAGATGTCCATCTGCCCCGTGATGACTTCACCGACCACAAAGAAGCGAATGAACAAAACCGCCAGGATAAGCACCAGTGCACCGGCAATGCTTGAAAGCAGCACCATCCGGTTCCGCTTCCTGTTTTTTTTCAGAAAGTCCAGTTCCTTCTTTTCCGCGTCCTCCGGGACCTGCGGGATACCGGCATCGACCTTCATATCCTGTAACGTTTTTGCGCATCCCGCACATCCCCCGATATGTTCCTCTATGATCCGGTTCGTTGCATCGGATGTCAGACCATCAACATAAGAAGGCAAAAGATCTTTCACAACATCGCAGGGTATCTTAGTCATTATCTTCCACTTCCTTTCTCAGTTTTTCCTTGCCACGATAGAACGTAATCCTTGCCCAGTTCTCTGTCTTTTCCATGACCGTTCCGATTTCCCGGAACGAAAGCCCTCCGAACAGGCGCAGATACAGGACCTCTTTGTAGGGTTCCGGGGTGCGGTGCAGCTTTCGCACAAGCTCCACATGTCCGATTGCGTGCAGCGCCTCCGCTTCTGCTGACGGAGCTGTGGACGTCTCTTCCGTAAGCGCTTCTGAAGGCGGGTTCTTCCGGTTCCAGGTATGCAGGACGTTTTTTGCAATCCCGCACAGCCACGTTGACAGCTTTGCGCTGCCGTCGTAACCGTCAATGCTGCGGATGGCCTGAAAGAAGGTCTCCTGCGTCAGTTCCTCCGCAAGAAGCGCATCCCGGGTATGCGAATACAAATAGCGATATACGATTCGGGCATATTCCCTGTAGATCTCGTCCATTGGTTGCAACCGGTTTTCTCCCTTTCGTTTGGTCGTTCTGTTAATTAATGCAGAAAAACCCGGATTCGTTACAGGTTTTCCCATATTTTTTATAATCATTTGCTGTTATGGGATTATACAATACGGATCCGCTCTCTGTCATTTCCTGCATCTCAAAAGATGACCCCACGGAACGGAAAACAGTTCTTCTTCATCAATTTTTGTCGCAACTTGTGGCAAATTTGGCTCCTCAGGATCATTCTCTAAGTTTGCCGCAGCTTGTGGCAAATTTAGAATGCTCCCATACATTGCATAAAACTTGACCATGTATCTAAGATTCCTTGCGGAAAAACCTGTTTCATCTGACTACAACGAGCGGATATCCCTGCTTAATGTGTCATAAAACCCGCTGCAAAGAAAAGAGCAGCCGTAGCTGCCCACAAACTCCAATCGTATACCTCATTGTCATGCTATGCAATGCTACCTGGTTAAACCAGCTCCCAGATCATCGTGCGCCACTCCTCCACCGGGTAATGTTTGATGCAACGAGGCAACAATGATGTTTGTATCTATTACCACCCTCACGCTTCGGAAGCCTCATGAATAATGCTGTCGATTTCTTCCATCGTCATTTCGCGACCTTCATATAAGCGGCATTCTTCTTCGAAGCGTTTCTGCGCTTCTGTTCTTCGATCATTTCGTATGGCAAAACTTCTGACCAGACTCACAACGATCGTCTGCTCTTCCGGTTGCAAGGCATTGATCTCTTCCATTAAATTTGCGGCTACCATCACCCTTCTCCTTCTGTCTCGACAACGGAATCGCCTAGTTCTCCTGGTTTTCCTCTTCCACCTTTATTATACGACGTTCCCGGCGGGAATCGAACCCACAGCTAGCGCTTAGGAGGCGCTTGTTTTATCCGTTAAACTACGGGAACATGGTTCTGCGGCGCATTTGCGCCGTCTTTCAGTATAGCCCTTCTCCTGCGTTTCCGCAAGAAACTTTTCCGACTGCCGATGTACGCTGTCCTCAGTCCACAAAGTTGACGCCGCCCTGCAGCCAGATGTTGCCCTTGAAGCGGCGGCCCTTCTTCGGTTCCCCTGTGAGGTCCTGCGTATTGACGCAAAGATC
>JAFSRL010000076.1 GCA_017446125.1 Lachnospiraceae bacterium | reverse complement strand
TTCGGGACATCGCTCATGACAAGCAAATAAGCGCCGCTGCCGCTCTGTGTCAGTTCGTTATACGGAAGCAAATCCTGCAGATACTCCTGTGTCAGGTCCACGCCCAGTACGCCGTATACCGCACCGTTTTCCAGAATCAGCGGAACGGTGTACGACACGGTATACGGAGTCGACGGCGTATCGCCAAACGGTGCCAGTCCCCAGAACCCGAAGTCCTGCGCGTTCTTCACGCCGTCCTGTTCGTACGCGGTCTGGTAGGAGCGCAGCAAAAATTCCGTCGCGCGCGCGTCGCCTTCTTTGTCAAAGGAAAATACGGGCTGCCACAGGCCGTTCATCGCGATGTTCATCCTGCGGGTCATCGTCGTGCTCGCATACTTCACCGCGAGATCCTCGTTGCGGATGGACGCGTACGACATGGGGTCGGGATCGCGGATATAAATCCCGGGCTTCGCCGAAGAAATCCCTTCCTCCATGCCGGAGAGTGACTCCGTGTTGAAGATGACAAAGATGCCGGAGGTGCGTTTGGCCCTGAGCTCCGCCACAAGGTCTTCGGCGACCGCCAGCAGGATGGGGGAGGGTGCGTCCGCGGTATCGTCCAGGGTCTCCCAGTCGATGACGCCCTCGTTCAAGAGCTCCGTCGTCGCCTCATTGATCTTGTTCGACAGCACGTTTAAGTCAGACCACTCGTTGACCATGTTGTTTTGCAGATAGTCCTTGCGGTTTAAGACGCGCTGCTCCAAAATGTCGCGGCTGTTTTGGTCAAGCCGCTTCAGGATGCCGCTTGCGCGCACAAAGATGATGAGCAGCAAAATGACAGCCGTCCCCACGATAAACATGGGCACTGCGGTTGCCGTAAACAGCGATCTGCTTTGTTTGGAATGTCCGGTCTGTCCGGACAGATAGTCACTCTCCATCCGGCTCCGTAACCTGCTTATTGGCCTCTTCCGCGTAGCGGTTTAAGCGTTCAAACGTATCCTCATACCAGGTATCAAAATATTCGTCTGACGTATACGGTGCGATTGCCGCGCCGTACTCTGTACCGTCCTCGATTGCTGCAAGAACCTTCTCGCGGTCCTGCGCGGCGAGATCGCTCATCGCATATTCCAGAACGTCCCGCATCGCCGTGCCGTACGCGCTGGCCTTCTGGGTGTAGAGGGTGCTTTGGCGCATTGTCTCGATTGCGGCATCCAAAATGTTCTCCACCTGCGGGCTCAGCGTCCCCTCCACGGTCCGGATTGCCTCCATCGACATGGCTTCCTTTGTCACGGGAAGATACGCGCTCTCCATCGCAAACCGCGTGTTGCGCTCGCGTTCCGTGAACCAGGTTAAGAACCGCACGCAGGCTGCCTCCGTGCGTTCATTCGACTTTGTCACCACCATGCCGGCACCCTGCTGCACCGCGCAGTCGGTGCCGCCCTCAAAGACCGGCACCCGCATGACCTTCAGTGTGACCGCGTGCTCTTTCGAATCATCGATTACAACCGTGTCGGGAAAATAGGTCGCGGACGCGCTTGACCCCACGTAGCACAATATGTTTCCGGTCTTGACGTCATCCGACCGGAAACGCCCGGACGAGGCAAAAAAGCCTTTGACATACGGGATGTAATAATTGTCCCAGAGCCGCCGCACCACTTCCTTGTCGAAGTTGATGGTTGTCACGTTATCCCGCACCTCGATGAGATTCATGCCCATCTGCGCCGCGCCCACGAGAAAATAGTTTGCCATCGCGTCGCGCCCGAACAGCGCCTTCCCGTCGTTTTCCTCAGGAGTCTGCTCATCCGTCCAGTGATAATACTTCTCCCCGGCAAGCGTAAGACCCTCCACCGTGGTCAGGTCCTGATAGGACACACCGCAGGCGGCGGCAAAGGGCGCAAAGTCCGTTTCGTTGATGAGCAACAGCTCCGTCGACTTCGCGACCGGAAAGATTTTTAAGCTTTCGTCGGAGGAAATCCTGCCCTCCTCCAAAAAAGAGTCGATGTAACGTGACTTCTCTTCGTCCGTTAAGTAGGGATTCAAGTCCGCTAAGAGGCCCATACGGTCAAGCGCATACGCGTTGTCCGCGTAGGCGGAAAAGATATTGGGCATTTCATCTGCGCCCACCTTGCCCTGTGCGGCATCCATGACGGCAGTCTCCAAATCGTTGACACTGCCTAAGTTCGCGCCGGTCACGGTGATGCCCTCCTCCTTGCCCACGGTCTCGTTAAACTCGTCAATCATCGTGTTGAAGGCGGAAAGCTGCGCTCCGTTGTAATAGGTCCAAACCGTGATGTTTACAGGTTCCCTGCCCCCGGAGGTCCCCGTTCCGCTTCCGGCACAGGCAGTCAAAGTGAGCAGTACAAGTGTGGCGAAACCCGCGTACAACCTGCGAAAATTGAACTTTTTCTTCATGTGTTTTACGCCTCTCCATTTAAATAAGAAAACTTAGAAACAATTATAACACACTTTCCTTTCTTCTACATGAAAAAACGGCCCCCTTCCGGGAGCCGTTTTTTATTGCCGGGTGTTCGATCAATCCTCAATGTTCATCGACCGTCTGCGGATTGTGATGACTGCAAGGCCGCCAATCGCCAGCGCCGCAAATCCCACCATCAGGATGAACGGAACCGTGCTCATGTTTAACCCGGTGCGGACGATGTCGCGGTTGTTGGTCACGATGACCTCCGCGCCGTAATCCGTGGTGTCGTCGAGTTTGATGATGTCCTCTCCGTTATAGGTCGCGGTGTAATCGCCCACGCGGTCTTCCTGCGTCAGGTCCTTCGTCTCGCGCTTGAAGATACCGTCCTCGCCCTGGTGCTTCTTAATTGTCACCTTGTGCGTCGTGATGTAGCCCTGCGCCTCGGGGTCGTTTGCCTTAATCTCGATTACCTTGAACTGCACGTTCTCCGGTAAGCGCTCGAAGATGACGTATTCCCTGGACATCAGCTTAAAGTTGAAAACGGTCTTGGGTAACACGGTCAGATCGCGCATCGCCTCAATGTCTTCCGCGCTGTAATCCACTGCGGCAAGTCCCGCTTCGCTGGAGCCCACATTCAGGGTTTCCCTGCCGTGCAGAATGCGCAGTCGTGTTAAGTCTCTGTCGCCCAAAGGCTGTCCGTTCTTATCCATCAGTTCCACCGTGAAGGTGAAGCCATGGTCGACCGAACCGTAACCGCCGGTCACGTTCTTTTGCAGCTTAATGCCTTCCCGCAGGTCAACCTTGTTCTTAACCACAACCAGGATGGTGCCGTTTTCCGGAAGCACGTTGCCGCGCTTTTCCAGTCCCTTTGCAAACTCCCTGCCGGTTAAGTCTCCGTCCGCACTGGCGCTACCGGTATAAATGCCCTCATACGCGCCGTGCTTATTCACCTTCCACTCAATGGTGTTCTCGATTTCCGTCTTCTTCAGCTTATAGCTGTAATCACCCGTTCCGTCATTTAAGATTTCATTGGTGTCCTTGTCGCGTTCCGCGCGGACAAACTGGTAGGTCGGATCGTCATGGTAATTGAATTTGTGCGTATTGTCCGGTACCAGCTCCACGACACGGATGTACTCCGCGTTGTGATACATGTGCAGTGTCCTGAAGACCGCGCGCTCCATCACGTTGAGGGAGAACATGCCGTTCGCATCCGTCTTTAAGGTAGACCCGGTCGTCAGTTCCTCGTTGACCCTGACCGCGAAATCGTACGCGTTCTTTTCCATGTTCGCGCCCAGCTTAGTCTGTAAGGCCTCCGCGCTCTTGCGGTTCGCCATCATGTTGAAGCGTCCTAAGGTCATCGACTCACCGATACCCAGTTCCTTACGCGCCGTATTGGAAAGCTCCTTCGTGAACTCCGCGTCCGGATACGGTACCCAGTCCTTTGCGCTCTCATCGTAGTACTGCAGCTGGAACCGGAAGTCCGCCTCGTCCGTCACGCCCTCCGGCATACCCTCGATTTCCTTCTCCACCGCCACGAAGTTCTTCGGTGCCGGCATCAGGTTGAACTCAATCTGTAAGTTCGATGCGGACAGACCGCGCTCCATGTAAAAGACCTGGAAGCGGTGTGTACTGTAGTTGCTGAAGGTGTTTACGTATTCGCCGGTGCCCCACTGTGCTAATTTCTCCTGGCCGGCCGCCTTGAACTGATCGCGGATGGTCGTTTTGCGCTCGACGAATCTGGGGTTCGTCGCACCCTCGTTCCAGTTCATCGTATAGGTCACCTCGCCGGTTGCGAAGTTGATTCTTCCGGTCTGCGCATCGTGGATGCCGCCTAAGTCAAGAATCAGCACGCCGTCGATGAACACCCACATGTCATCATCGCCGGTGAAGTTGAAGACCATGTCCTCGCCCTGCACCTTGCCGCCTGCGGGCTGTAAGAACTCCGTGACCATGTACATGCCGTTGCGGTAGTTGAACGCGCTCTCCTGAATCTGGTAGATTGCCTTGTTATAGTTTGCCGCCGTCTGCTCCAGACGTACGCCGTTCGCGTCGTACTTACTGATGCCGTGGGTCTGGTTGACCAGATTGTCTCTGGTAAACTCGGTCGCGTTGCCGTTCGCATCCGCATCCGCGGGCAGCTTGACCTTCTGCATGGAGTTGAAGGGCATGAAGTTGCCGCGCTGGAAGAAGAACTCGCTTAACTGGCCGCCCTTGCCGTTCTTGTTGACAGCATTGGCCGTCAGATGTGCCATCGACTCGTTCGGGGTCGCGATCTGATCGTAAACCTCAAAACTGTAAACGTCATTGTCACCGCCGCCCAAGTCGGTTCTTAAGCGGGCGAAGTTCAAAGCGGAATCATAGCGGTAGTAACCCAGTTCGTCCTTCGTGAACAGGTAATTTGCCTTGTAGATGCCGTGAATCTGGCCGTTCTGCATTCTCTTGTATGCCGCGCCGTTTTCATCCGGATCAAACCACATGGCAAGCGTATTGCCGCTTGCACCGTTCAGGGCGGGGAACAGATTGCCCTTGCCGGCATAACGCTGCGCCATCAAAAGCTCCGTCATACCAACCTTCTTTTGGCCGTTCCAGTCCGCATAGCCCCAGGACGCACCTCTCGCCTCGGCGCTCAGTGCCTGCTTCTCTTTGTACTGCGCATAGCCGCCGTTACCGTATCCTAAGAATTTGTTCGCCTCGTCGGCCATATTGTAGTCAAACATGTAAAGATAGATTTCTTCCGACCAGGAGTCCGCCGTGGGAATCTTCGTGAATTCCTCTTCCTCCGTCACGAGGTTCTCATAGAAGAACACGCGCATCCAGTTCTCCACTTCCCTGCGCTTGCCCACTTCCTTGCCGTTGTTAAAGAAGGTGACGGAGCCGTCCGCACCGAACACAATGTCCGTGACCTGGACACGGTGTCCCGTCCTGTCGTCCTTGCGGTGCACCGTAACCTGGACAATCTCATGCGTCGCGCCTTCGGAGTCGTCGCCGGTTCCCAAATGCGCCTTGCCGTCCGGAGAAGGAACCCACTCGCTTTGCCCGTTCACGACCTTGCGCATCATGTGCTTGCTGAAGTCCGCAATGTGCAGCGTATTCTCCACACCCTTCGCGTTGTAGTATTCGTTATACGCCCGCTCGAACGCGGCAACGTCAAAGAAGGTAGCGTCACCCGCCGGAAGCTGGTTGTCACCCTCTTCCCAGTTATACGTCACAACCGTAATCGGCGTGCTTTCATTCGTCTCAAACACGAGTGTCACGTCACGGTTTTCCGTCTCATAATACGTCCCGTCTTCCTTGATATAGCGCGTTTTATTCTTTCCGTCCACGGGGGTAAACGGAGTCACGCCGCGTACCACCATCGACGGGTCGTTCTCGATATAAACTTCCTTTAAGCCTGCAATCTTACGGTTCTGCATCCCGTTGATTGCGCCCTGCGTTTCCGCGTAGCTTGCAAACACAAACTCCGGATTCGCGGCGGCATCCGCGTTCATGACATCATTTTCAAACTTTGTAAGCTCATAGAAGGCGCCCAGGTTGCCGGGGAAGAGCTCCTCGCCGCGCTCCGTGACTGCCTTTAAGTTGAAGTGCACATCCTTTAAGCGGTAGCGCAGGGTGACGGAACCGTCCTTGGACTTAAATGCGCTGCCGTCAATCGTTTTCCCGGCCACATCCTCGGGAAGGCCATTCTCTCTTTGTAACGTGATGCCCAGCACCTTATAGGGCGTTTCGTCCGTAAGGATGAACTGCTCCGGCGTGAAGGATTCGCCGTTCAAAAACGCGTTGACGATGCCGTCCTTGTCGACGCGCCCGTCCAGATTTGCATTGTTGCCGTTGACAACTTCGATATGGATTCTCTCGGAGCTGACACCCTTTTCCTTTACGTGCACGCGGAAGGTACCGCTGCCGATGCCTGCGCTTCTTCCGTCGTTTTCATCAATGACAAGGAAGCCGCCCTCGCTGCGGTTGACCTCAAGCCCCCTCGCGCGATAGCCGCCGTCCACATATTCCGTGTAATCATATTCATAGTGATTCTGATAGGGATTATCCTCCGCAACAACCGCATGTTTCTGCAGCAATTCCTCGAAGTAAATCACATCGCCGTTGGAAACGGAGCCGGACTGCTTCATGACACCCGCCCAGAAGTCGCCCGCGAAAAGCTCCATCGCATCGCCGTTCTGATCAACCGCCTCAAATTGGTACTGTGCATTTGAGCCGTTCCCCAGACTGATCGACATCGTCGCGCTGCTCTGCGCCGCCTGTGCCGTTAAGGTGAACGGACCTGCCGGCAAAATGAGCGCTGTCAGCATCATCGCGCTTAAGACGGCCGCAAATCCTCTCTTCATCAGGTTTGTCAGGTGCTTTTTCATAGTGTCCCTCTTTCTCATCCTTGATTGAACTACCCTCTGCGTTACTGTTGTGTTTCGTGCGCAAAATGGGCATAGTATCCGCCCTTTAACTTAAAAGACTGATGTTTTGCCTGTTTTGGCTCAAATATTTTCACAAAATGTGATGGTTTTTATGATTCTGTGTTCACATTTTGTTCATATCATCTTCGGCGCCGCCCGCATAATCCAGATATTGTGGCACAGCATTTCGTACCTCCATATCTTGTGGGCGCGAGGCCGAAAACAGGCACAAAGCGCGCAGTTAAGTCCTTCGTATCAGTATATCGGCAGAAACGATGAATTTCATAATAGAAGATTCCCCGGAGATACCGTTTTGTATCCCGGGGATGTTTGACGGATGTTTAGTACCTTCTGCGGTGCCGGATGACCATGATGATAATCCCGATGACAGACAGTAATAGTGTTACGGCATACGCGGCATAGTTCATCAGGTCGCTGGTACGAATGTTGTCGCGGTTGCCGGAAAGCGCTGTGCCCAGCCGCGTGACCGGGGTTGCGCTTGTGGGAGTAAAGGTGCTCTTTGCCTCCTCTGGCGGCGGGGTGCTCTGCTGGCGGTTCGTGACCGTGATGTGCAGCTTCAGCGCCGCGTCATGCGCCTTCACAACGCCGGTCGAATAATCGCCGCCGCCAATCGCAACAGCGGTCCCGACCGCCTCCGCACTGCCGCCTTCCGTATAACTGACCTTGCCGCTTGTCTCATGCGCCTTCGCGATAAGATCGGAGGCTCTCACCTCCGTGACCGTAAACTCCGCGTTGCGCGGCATATAGCGCACAAGCAGGTACTCCTCGTGCTTTAATTTGAATTCATACGTGTCGTTCGCGCCGCTTTCCTTGAGCTTTGTTACCACCTCGTTTGTGATTTCCGTTTCGCTTGCGTTCTTACTCTTGCGGTAAAAACGGATTTTGCCCAAATCGTATGCGGTGAGCGCAGCGCCTCCCTGATTGCGAATCTGTGCGCGGAAGATAAACTCATGGTCCTTCTCGCCCAAATCGCCCGTCACCTCTTTTTCAATTTTTGCCTCGCGCTTGTCAACGGTGTTTGTCACAACGACATCGATGGTGCCGTTGACGGGCAGGACATTTGCGGTGGTTGTTTGCGTAACATTCGACTCCGTCGCCGTGCCGGTCACGTTCTTATGGTGGTCCGTCTCCGTGCGCGTGTAGCGGTAATCCGGGTTCGCGTAATAAATGTAAGGGTGCAGCGGATTTCCCGAGGAATCCTTTTGCAGGAAGGGATCGGTCTCCGTCACGCGCAGAATCTTGCCCTGCTCCGCGTAGAAGGTAAAGTCCGCCTTCTGTGTCGCGGTCAGGGTGAATTTTCCGTTCGCGTCCGTACGGTGTGCGCCGGGGGTTGGCTCCGGGATAAGCGTCGCGTTCTTCGTCACCGGGTCAATCTCATAGAGCCGGTATTTCTTTCCGGGAACGGGTTGTAATGTTACGGGGTCGATTTCCTCACTCACGACGGGAATCCATTTTCCGCCGCCTGCTGCCGTCGCGTCCCACTCCTCAAGCGTAAATTCAAACTCCTTGTCGTCCATCGTCTCCGTGGCGCTTAAGCCGGCAATCTCTTTGTCAACCGTAAGGTGCGCGACATTCAAAACGTTGGTAAACGTAAAGCGCGGCACGCCGGCGGATGTAATCCCGCGCGACCACAGCCAGTCATCGGTCGCGGAAGGCGGCGCGATGTCATAGCGGTTGTATGTGTCATCATAAACAAGGGTATAGGTTTCCGTGTTGTGGGAATAGGCGGGGCGCACATTCGCCGCCACCTCGTAAACAACGTACGGCACGGTTTCCTTGTGCCCGTAGATGTCCGCATCCCGCGTGCGCGGAAGATGTTCGAACTTCCCCGTCCAGCGGTCGGGGTTCAAAGGATCCGCGTCCGAATCCGTTAACGTGATGCCGTTGGGATAGATAACATTGCCTGCGGCATCGCGCACCGGGATGTCGCGTCCGTCGCGGGTTCGCTCAAACAGTAAGAACTGCACGGAGGAAGGACGCTTTTCCGCATAACCGTCCTCCTCGTTCCAGACCTTCACAATTTCAACTTCCTTGTCTGTTACCCGAATGACCGGGCGGGCATAAAAGACCTCGCCGCGCTCATCCTCCTGCGCCTGTCCAAAACCCGCGACGATGTGCTGGGAAAAGGTTGCGATTGCGGTGGTACGGGTATCCCAGACGGGATTCCCGCCGCTGTCGACAATCAGGTTTCCGTCCGCGTCCCTTGCCTGCACCGGAAGATAATTATACTCCCCTGCGGAATTCTTTACGGGTTTTCCGGTCGAATCCTTTTCCGGCTCCAGTCTCTGCTTCTGAACGCCGTTTGCGTCAAGGTCCTCCGCATTCGACCAAAAGCCCGCTTCCCCGGCATGGGTACCGGTCGTCTGGACTCCCGGCTTTAAGTCGTTCTGGTCATAGGCGTCGCCCTTCGGAATTTTGCTGCCGTTCACCGGCATCGTTGTCTGGTAACGGCTCGTCGTGATGCCGGTGTCATACAGATCGTCATCAATCATCATCCTGTGCTCATTGACGGCAAAGGTGCGGTAGGATGCCTCGCTGGGCTCAATCGCAAGCGTGATTTTGAATTCGTACGCGGGATTTAAAATATAATCCGGGCCGAAATCCAGATGCAGCTTCCCGTAGTCCGCGCCGCGCGTCCCGTCCGCGTTTCTGTCCGTATTGACGGTCGCGGTTAAGGTGATGGGCTTTGTTTTGCCGGGGTCATCGTCCGTATCGTAAAACTGCAGGGTAAGGGTATTGTTCTTATTAATCTGATTGTCCGGAAGCGACGCGTCAGGCTTTCCCGGATACTGCGAATAAACAACCGCAGACTGCTCATCCCCGGGGATGGGCGTATGGGTTGTTGTGTCATACTTTGTAACGGTAATCCCCAGCTTTGACGCAAGGTTTATGCCGTTTTCCACCCCCCCGATTCTGACATCCGCCCATTCGCTTAAGGTGTCGTGGATATCGAAGGTGCCAAACTGGGAGCCGAAATCTTTCGCCGCAATCTGTTCAAACGCGGCCCTGAGCTCATCGCTGGTATCCGCGGACTTCACAACAGGAGGATTGTTGACGGGATCGGAGACATTGACGTGTGTCACAAGATCCTCTAAGAAATCAATCGTGGGGCGCATGTACTGCTCTCTGCCCTCCGGATACTGTTCCCATCCGTCACGTTTTAAGGCATAGTTCGTCGTGCTCTGCGGATCATCCACCGCCCAGTACCTGTACGTCCAGGAAAAGATCGGGGTGTTGCGGTAATGCAGGGCGCCCATGAAGGTTCCCGTGCAGATGCCGATGGCGTAGAACTCATCCACGGTCAGGGTTTCCAGCTCATGCTCGATGTCTTCCTTGATCCGCTCCGTGTACCCGATGCCGTTTCCGCCGCCCGTTGCCGGTACGGAGAGTGACTGCGTCGGCAGCCCGTCCGTGACGAAGATCAGAATCTTTTTCGCGTTGCGGCCGTTCGGCTTTCCGTCTTCGGCCTCCGCAAAGATTTTCTTCGCCTCGCGCAGCGCGGACTGGTAGTTGGTTGCCTGACGCTTTGTCGCGTCATTTTTGATGATGGATGCCATGTCGGCGGCATCCCATTTCTTCCATTCACGGCTGCCGTTTGCAATCTCATCGTCGTGGTAAATACTTTTGCTGTTTAACTCGCCCGTTCCGGTTCCCGCAAAGGTTCCGAAATAAACCGCCGCGTAGCGGATGTCAATGTTGCCGGCGGCGTCCATGGCGTTTAAGTCCGTCACCAGGGACTCCACGGCATCGTGCAGATTGTTCATCCGCGTTCTGACGCCGTTTGCTTTTTCCTCATCCGTGACGGCGGTTCTCGACGCGCTGTCAAACCGGTATTCCATGCTGCCGGAAGCATCCATGACAAATAACAGATCGATGGGCTGCGCCGTCTTCTGTAAGTTCTTACTCTGAATGGTGAGGTTTAAATCATAAAGTGTTTCGTCCCCGGTGCCTTCCGGGTCCAAATCGACATACTTTTCGTGCGCGAGGTCCACGCCCGGCCGCATCACCTTGCTTGCGTCAAAGGTGTATTTTCCGTCCATTTCCGAGGTGTAGCAGAACAACAGCGTTCCGCCGTCCGTCGGGGAGGACAGCGGGAATGTGTGATCATAAAAGCCCTCCGCGAAGCTGACGGATGTCGACAGCCTGTAGAACCGGAACAGTCCGGTGATGGATGCCTGCTTCGTTAATGTGCCGCCGGAGTGCCTGGCGTTGTCGTCATAGAAGGCCACTTCATCCGGATCTGAAATGACACGTGTCACCTGCCGCAGGTTCCATTCCGTATGATTCGGGTGCCCGAAGTTCTGATTCAGGAATGCCGCGATGCCCTCGCTCGTGGAAGTATCCAGTTTGATAATCGGGTAATTTTCCGGAGCGTTTATCTTCGTATTCGTTCCCGCGGTATAGACGGTGCCCGTGTAATAGTAGGTGTTTCCGGCGCTGTCGGTCATCGTGGCAGGCGCCACGGGGCCTTGTGTGTCAAGCTTAAGCTCACTCCCCGTCACGGGTGTTGTCACACCGTCCCACGTATATTCAATCGCGCCCGGGTTTAAGGTCAGTTCTTCACTTGCCTTGATCTGTCTTCCGCGCTCATCCACCCAGTACATATTCGTGACGCGGCGCGGTTCCGCATTGGTGTCATAATACAGTTTTATCTCGAAGTCCGTATCCGTCGTGATAAGGTATTCCGTGTCACGCACACCCGCTTCATCCAGCACCCAGATGCTTCCGTTTTCTTTGATTGCCGGGTCGTTATTGTTGTCATCCGTGCTGATTCCGGAGGTGCGGATTTCCGTTCCGGCTGTGACTTCTTTGATTGTGGCGTGGCTGAAGGCGATACTGCGGGAATTCGGCTCCTCCGTCAGAAGATTTCTGATTTCGCTTACGTAGTACTCTTCATCATCTTTGGCCGGCTTGATGCGGGCAAGCCAGATTTTTCCCTCATTGTTTTTGGCTGTTTCCACCTTGTCTTCGGAAATAAAGGACAGCGGGTTGCCCGAAAGATCGACGGTTTTCACCGTAAAGGTCACATAACCGCCCTGGCCGTTTTCGGGCTTATTCTGGTACCGCATATACTCTATCCGGGCACTGTCCGTCATCCCCGCCGCGTTTACGGACATCACAAACGGCGCTGCGGGTGCCAGCGTCGTCACAACAAGCATAATCGTCGCAAGAAGAGCAATCGATTTTTGTGCAATTCTCGTCCGGTTCATACCGCTCCTCATAACTGCTTTCGGCTCATATGGCGGTTTTCCTTAGGACTTTTTCTATAATATTATCTTATTTTCCGGCGTTTTTTCGGGATTTTTGTAATGATTTTCGATTTCTTGCGGTTTTTGCCCCTTTTTATTATTTTTTTTGTTGACATTCCCGCATTCATCGGGTAAACTATTCTTTGCGTTGGGAAACGACGTGTGCGATAGTGGCGTAGTTGGTAACGCGCGACCTTGCCAAGGTCGAGACCGCGGGTTCGAGCCCCGTCTATCGCTACGAAAAAGGGATCTGCTAAAAGCAGGTCCCTTTTTTGTGGCGATACAAAAATTTGACAAACCGTTTCCCTTGTTGTATCATATTTCGTGCCGCATTTTTCGGCAAGTTCGAGGCGTGGCTCAGTTTGGTAGAGCGCTGCGTTCGGGACGCAGAGGCCGCAGGTTCGAATCCTGTCGCCTCGACACAAAAACAGGCACCCAATCGGGTGCCTGTTTTTGTGTTCGGCTTTAGAATTCAAACCTGCGACCTCCTCCCCCCTTGATATTATAACGCGTTTACGTTATAATTTTTGCGGAGGG
>JAFSRL010000075.1 GCA_017446125.1 Lachnospiraceae bacterium | reverse complement strand
TTGCGGAAGCACGGAGAGTAGCTGGTCAGCGTCTGCGGCAGGGTTTCCTCATCCACCATCTTGTTGATAAATTTTCCGATCATCGAGTGCTCGCTGGTACCAATCAGGTAAAGGTCCTCACCCTCGATCTTGTACATCATCGCTTCCATCTCCGGAAAGCTCATGACGCCGGAAACCACGTTGCCGTGAATCATGAACGGCGGCACGCAGTAGGTGAAGCCACGGTCGATCATAAAGTCTCTCGCGTAGGAAATGACCGCGGAGTGCAGCCGCGCGATGTCGCCCATCAGATAATAGAATCCGTTGCCGGCAACATCTCTGGCAGCGTCTAAGTCAATGCCGCAAAAGCGCTCCATGATGTCCGTGTGATACGGAATCTCATAAGAAGGCACAGCGGGCTCGCCGAATTTTTCAATCTCGACATTCTCCGAATCATCCTTGCCGATGGGCACGGAGTCATCAATCATCTGCGGAATGATCATCATGATTTCCGTAATCTTGTCCGCGCAGTTCTTTTGTTCCTCCTCTAACTGCGCAAGCTTTTCCGCGTTCTTTGCGACCTCCGCCTTTAAGGCTTCCGCCTCTTCCTTTTTGCCTTCCTTCATCAATACGCCGATCTGCTTCGAGATCTCGTTGCGGCGGTTGCGCAGCTCATCGCCTTCCTTCTGCGCGGCGCGCACCTGCTTGTCCAGCTCGATGACCTCGTCCACCTTGGGCAGCTTCTCATCCTGGAATTTCTTTTTGATGTTTTCCTTTACCGCGTCCGGGTTTTCCCGCAAAAACTTAATGTCGATCATGGTTACTCCCTTCGAAATACTATTTCTTCATCGCCTGCGCCAACGCGGCGAATTCTTCGTCTCCCAATTCAATCTCGCATTGTCCGTTGACAATGTTCTTCGCGTAAACGTGCGACCCTTCCGTGGAGTGCACGGAATTGATCACAACACCGTTGTTGTCTTCATCCAGAAGCGCTAAGCAAAAGCTGAGCTGTCCGCCCATCTGGTGAAAGGCGTCGTAACGCACAAGTGCCATCTTCTGATGCACGCCGCGCAGGCGGTGTGTAATCGTCTTGATGTCCTTGCGGTTTGCCTCGTTGCTGTCTAAGATGTATTTGTTGTCTTCGAACAACTGCAGGATTTCCGCCTCCAACGAATCCGCGCTGCTGCCGCGCGAAAGGCGGTCAATCCGCTTTTGCAGCTTCGACACCTTCGTCCCCTGCAAGATGGCGATGATGAGCAGAATCAAAACCGCCGCAAACAGTACAATCAGCAGGATGCCGGGGTCGAGTGCGTCCAAGCCCATGCTTTGTAACAGTTGACTTTCCATACGCCTCCTTTATTACGCCTGCAACAGGCGGTTGATGATCTTCTCCAAATCATCGTTGTTGTAAAACGCAATGCTCATCTTGCCGCTGCCGTCGCCTTTTCCGTCGATTACCACCTTGGTGCCCACGGCCTGCTTCAAGCGTTCCTCCAAATCCCGGTAGACCGCGTCGAGCCGCTCGTTCTTTTCGAGCGCCTTTTTGAGCTTCTTCGGTCCCATAATCTTTTTGACTTCTTTTTCGATGTCACGGACACTCATCCGCTCGTCGAATATACGTTCTGCCAGTTCCTTCTGCAGCTCCGGATCCTCAATCGTGATGAGGGCTCTCGCGTGTCCCGTGGAAATCTTATCGTCGATGACCATCTGCTGGACTTCCTCGGTTAACTTCAGAAGCCGCATCGAATTCGTCACGGCGGTGCGGCTCTTCGACACGCGCTCCGCGACATCATCCTGCTTCAAATGGTAGTCCTCGAGCAGCTTTTTATAGGCAAGCGCCTCTTCGATCGGATTTAAATCCTCGCGCTGGATGTTCTCGATTAAGGACAGCTCCGCGATGTCCTGTTCCGTCAGGTCCTTGCGCACCACCACCGGCACCTTCTTTAAGCCCGCCTTGCGCGCGGCTCTCCACCGGCGTTCGCCCATGACAATCTGGTAGCGGTCCCCCTTGGGGGATACGGTGATCGGTTGCAGAAGACCCTTTTCCTTAATGGAGTCCGCGAGCTCCTCCAGGGCATCCTCGTCGAACTTCTTGCGCGGCTGGTCCTTGTTGGGCTCGATCTTTGTGATGTCCAGCTCGACAAAGCCGTTGTCACTCTGTGCGTCCGTCTTCTTTTTCGCGGTTTCCGCTGCGGGAATCAGTGCGCCCAGTCCCTTGCCGAGACCTTTTTTCATGTTCTTGCCTGCCATAATGTCTCCTTAAAACTCCCTGCTAATAATCTCATCCGCCAGCATGCGGTATGCTTCCGCGCCGGAGGACTTCGGCTCATATTGATTGATGGGCAGCCCGTGGCTGGGTGCCTCCGCCAGGCGGATGTTGCGCGGGATGATGGTATTATACACATGCTCCGTGATGTTGCCGCGCACGTTTTCCACCACCTGCATGGAAAGATTGGTGCGGGCATCGTACATCGTAAAGACCATGCCCTCAATCCTTAACTCCGGATTCAGGTTTTCGCGCACCAGATCGATGGTCTGCATGAGCTGGCTTAATCCCTCAAGCGCGTAGTACTCACACTGGATGGGCACCAAAACCGTCGTTGCGGCGGTCATCGCGTTGACCGTCAGCATGCTCAGGGACGGCGGGCAGTCAATCAGGACAAATTCGTACCCGTCACGGATCTTATCCATCTCCTGCTTTAAGATGAATTGCTGGTTGTCCAAGTCGACCAGCTCCACCTCCGCCGCGGCAAGGTCCACGTTGGAGGGAATCAGATCCACGTTTTCGTGTACGTTCTTCAGGATGGTTTCCGTGATGGCGCATTCGCCAATCAATACCTGATACGCGGTCTTTTCCAGCGCCTGCTTTTCAATTCCCAGTCCGCTGGTCGTATTTCCCTGCGGATCCAGGTCCAGAATCAGTACCTTGTGCCCCTTGTCCGCAATGGCGGCCGCCAGATTGATGGTCGTTGTAGTCTTGCCGACCCCGCCTTTTTGATTCGCAATGGCAATAACGCGATTCATGTGTGGCTCCTTCTCGTTTCAAATGAAATCTCAGTAAAAATACCGTTGTACATTATAGCATAAATTTCTTTGATTTTGCGAAAAAAATCGATTTCACGTGAAACCGTTTTTCCGTTTCACAGACAAAGTCTATATCTTGGGTCTCAATGTTTCACGTGAAACAATTTATAGTGGATGGTCCGAAAGGTTTCACGTGAAACCGTTATTTACAGCGGTTTCTTCGCCGGCGTGCCCGCCTGCCGGGGGTATTTTGCCGGGGTTTTGTCTGTTTTGTCGATGAAAATCAGGCTGCGGGATACGTCGGAGTGAGGCAGGCTGTAGTGCTCGACCGCACGCGTCCGGCCGCCCAACTCAAGTAATGCGCGCTTTGCGTCCGCGACCTCCGCCTCCGCAGTATCTGTCTTGTACGCAACAAAGGTGCCGCCCGTTTTCACAAAGGGCAGGCAAAGCTCCGAAAGCACCGGCAACGCAGCAACCGCGCGGGCTGTCGCAATGTCGAACCGCTCCCGCATAGCCCCCCGTTTCCCCGCAAGGTCTTCCGCCCTGCCGTGCGCGGTTTCAATGAAACCCTCCTCCCGCAAGCCCAGCGCCTCAATCACTTCCTCCAAAAAGGAAAGGCGCTTCGCAAGGGAATCGACAAGTGTCACGTGTAACCGCGGCCGAAGAATCTTCAAGGGAATCCCCGGAAATCCGGCACCGGTGCCGATATCCGCAAGCGTTATTCCGTCCTCCTCCAGAGGCAAAAACCGCAACAGCATGAGCGAATCGACAAAGTGCAGTCGCGCCGCCTCCTCCGGCTCCGTAATCGTCGTGAGATTCATCACCTTGTTTCTTTCGACGAGCATCTCATAGAACCGCGCCATTTGATCTATCTGTGTCTCTGACGCAGCAATCCCTGAACATTGTAGTTGTTTTTTTAGTAAGTCATTCATAGTAAATACTGCCACTCAAACATGCATACCCCATGTATCTATAATCCATGGCGGGCTGTAGTATGATTGTCTAAGGCATCCGGTCCGCACAACCACAAGGTCTTGACGGTAGTCGTTACTTAATGAGCAGTGCCGG